>JAYTZE010000663.1:0-5531 GCA_043742385.1 Ilumatobacteraceae bacterium | reverse complement strand
CCGCCTCTTCCTCGAAGTCCTCATCGGGCCCGATCACCTCTTCATCATCAGCCATCTGTAGTCCTTCGTGGTCGTGCGGCAACCCTGAGCGCGGGCGGGGATACTACGGCGGCTAGCGACTGACCCTGCTTCTCCGGTCTGTGACAACGGTCACAAGGCGGGTGCAGGTGTCACGATTGACCGCGCCGCACCTCGGCGCGGCGCTCTGCTTCGAGCCGTTCGAGCTCGGGTGCCTGCGTGGTCATGTGGTTCATCGCGTCGGCAATCGCCCGGTGTCCAGCCTGCTCGCCGATCAGCCGATGCATCTCCAGAGCGACCTGGCGGTAGGCAGGATGCCCCTGCGGCGACGACCGCAACTCGAGCATGTGGATGGCCTCGCGGGCGTTGAACTGCATCGAGTAGCGCAGCCGATAGGCCATGGACACCGCGTAGCTGGCCTGGTGCGGATACTCGTCTTTCAGGAGGTCGTACAGCGCAGCCGAGCGGGCCATGGCATCGTCGAAGATGTCGGTCATGCCGGCCTCGTCGATGAGATCAGGTCGAACGTAGCCGTGATTGGGGGTCAACGGCTGCCACTCGATGGTCAACATTCGATGCCGTTGCAGGTCGCGAAACGCCCCGTAGTCGCTGAGGACATCGAACCGATAGTCGACACGCTCGAACGCGCGTCCTGGCTTGTGCCGGCGATTTTCGCGCTCGCCGACGTATGCGCGGATCAAGGCGAGACGTTCGGTGGGCCCAAGGGTGCGGACACGTTGCAGCAGTTGCGTCTCGGGCAGTTTGGTGTGCGTGTAGCAAATCGCCGCCAGCAATTTGTCTTCGGCATCGTGATCCCAGTCGACGAGTTGCACCGATGGTGCGTGCTCGACCGGCGTGCCGCCGAACAGCGAGTCGACCAGTTCGGCGGTTCTCTCGCGTGTCGTCGACAGATAGTTGGTCCAGCGACCGCCCCGATCAGCGATATCGACTCGACGAAGAAAGCTTGGGATCACTTTGCGCAACTCGTGCAGCATGAGATCTGCGTACTGTCGGGCCTCGGGGAGTGGATGAGCCCGCATGCGCAGCAAGAGACCCTCGAAGGCTTGACCACTCCCGTAGATCCCGACGTTGGAGAGCGACGCAGCAGGGAGCACGCCGCGTACCGCGTCGAGCGCCTTGGCGCGGGTCGCCTGTCGAAACACGAAATCGCTGTCGGCAGGATCGCGGTCGATGGTTGCGCGCACATGGTCGGTGACCTTGCTGAGCAACAGCGAATATGTGTCGAACAGGCGATCCATGTCACCGACATATCGGGTGCCGAAGCGGCTCGAGAGCACTGCGGGATCGCGATAGAAGCGGTAGCGGCCGCCGATACGCGAGTCGTAGGCGATGTATCGCGTGCTCTGCTCGAGGTAGCTCATCAGGCGGCCCCACTCGAGCACCTTGGTGAGCACGTTGGAGGCTTGCTCGCAGGCCAGATGGACGCCGCCGAGTTGGGCGACCGAATCGTCGCCGTATTCGAAGAACACCTTCTCGTACAGTTCTTCGGCCCGCTCCAGGCCGATCGTCGCATCGACGGAGTGATCGCCGCTGATATCGAGATCGCCGACGAACTCGTCGAGAAACAGACGCCGCAGGCTCTTCGAGCTCCGGCTGTAGCGCGCGAAAAGTGCACCTTTGACTACTTCAGGCAGGTTGACCAGGGCGAAGACAGGACCGTCGAGATTGGTGAAATATCGACGGAGGGTGTCGGCCTCGGCGGGCGTGTAATCCTCGGGGACGTAGACCGTCACAGATGCAAATCCTACGGGCTGGGCCTCGCTGGCAGCCGCATTGCGCGACGGCCTGACCAGCGCCTAGAGGACCTCGACCGATGATGGTCGGCCGGCGAACGCCGTCGCAGTCGCTTCACGGAGGTCGGCGGATGTCCACAAATCGACGATCGTCATCGCCATCACCTTGGCTCCGTCGAGCACCGCCTTGTCGCCGTCGGCCGATCGTGCCCACTCGGCGAACTCCACCGTATGGATGGCCACCCCGTCGCCGGCAACCTTGATCATCGGATGAATCGAGGGCACGAGGTAGCTGATGTTGCCCATATCGGTGCTGCCGACGACCCGGCGGCCAACAGCGGCTGGGTCGACGACGGTGCGGCCCACCCGGGCCGCGTTGCTGACATAGGCGGCAACCATCGGCCCGTTGTCGATCATGTCGGCGTACGTGTGGCCGTGCCATTCGTGGTCGATGGTGCAGGCACACGCCGTCGCGGCGCTCTCCAACGAGGTCAGCACACGCTGTTTCAACGGCTGCAGCGACTCGATGGTGGCGGACCGCACGATCCACTCCATCGCGGTTTCGGCCGGCACGATGTTGGCCTTGTCGCCACCCTTGGTGAACACGCCGTGGATGCGCTCAGTCGGACGAATGTGCTGGCGCATTGTGGCGATGTTCATGTAGCCGAGCACGGCTGCGTCCAGGGCGTTGCGTCCGTCCCACGGCGCGGCAGCGGCGTGCGCGGCCTTGCCGTGATACTGCACGTGCAGTTCTTGCAGGGCGATGCAGTCCATCGCGATCAGGTCGGCATCGGCGGGGTGCACCATCATCGCGGCGTTGATATTCTCGAACGCGCCTCGCCGGGCCATCTCAATCTTGCCTCCCCCACCCTCCTCGGCCGGGGTGCCCATGATCCGTAGCATGCCGCCTGCCTCGGCAGCGACCGTCGCAGCGGCCAAACCTGCACCGAGCCCCGCCGTGGCAATGACGTTGTGCCCACAGGCATGACCGATCGCGGGCAGAGCGTCGTACTCGCAGAGCACCGCGACGTTGAAGCCACTGTCGCCGACCGACGCCTCGAATGCGGTGTCGACACCATACGCGTGCGCTGTTGGTTCGAGTCCCGCTGCCCGCAACTGGTCGACGAGCAGATCGTGGGCGAAATGCTCCTCGAAGTTCAGTTCGGGATGTGCATGAATCTCGTGACTGGCATGCAGTAACTGATCGGCGAGGCGATCAACCTCGGCACACACCGTTGTCTTCAGCGCTTCGACATCCATGTCAGCTCCCCTCGTGAGTCAACACGATCTTGCCGAGCTGCTCGCCGTGTTCGAGGCGGGCCAGCGCATCTTGGTAGCCCTCCAACGGGTACGACTGATCGATCGTGATCGGCAGTCCGTGATCCACCAACTCCAACACCTCGTCGAACTCCTGGTAGCTGCCCATCGTCGAGCCGATGATCTCGAACTGCTTGAAGAACAGCCGTGGCAAGGTCAGCTCGACCTTCGGGCCCGACGTGCTGCCGCACACCACCATTCGACCACCGGGCTTGAGTGCCCGCACTGATTGCTCCCACGTCGCCGGGCCGACGCTTTCGACGACGACATCGGCTTGAACTGACCACTTGGGCGCAGCACTGTCGTGCGCAGCCGCAGCGCCCATCTCAAGCGCTTGTGCCTGCTTTTGCTCGCTGCGACTGGTGACTTCCACCGTGGCACCCATCCTGGTTCCCAGCGCCAACGCGGCACACGAGACACCCGAGCCGATACCGACGACCAACAACGTGTCACCGGACTGCAGCCGGGCGCGGCGCAGCATGCGATATGCCGTGAGATACGCCAGCGGAAATGCTGCGCACTCCGCCCACGTGCGCGTCGCTGGACGTTTGCGAACGTTGCGTTCGGGGGCGATCGCGGTCTCGCCATGGCCACCCCAGCAATGCTCGCCGTAGATCATGAAGCTGGGACCCATCGGACTGTCGTTACCCCACGCCTCGATGTCGGCCACTGAGGACACGCCGGGGTTGACGACCACCTCGTCGCCAACGGCCAGCGTTGTGACCGCGGAACCGATCGCTGTGATGACTCCAGCCACATCGCAGCCGGGTACGTGCGGCAACGGCGGTTTCGGCGCGCCACGGGTGACCCACAGATCCATGTGGTTCAGCGCGCTGACAACCACCCGAATAGCGACGTCGTCGACCGCCAACTCCGGCAGGTCGATCGACCCCCATCGATAGGCGCCGGGTGATTCGTCGAGGATCCATGACTGCATGGCTTTCGACCATACTCCGGGCACACCCGGCGAGGCCCACGCGTCAGACGTAGGCAGTGAAAGCGTCCGGCTCGACGCTGACCCGAAGGCGGCGCGCCGCTCCGCAGCGCACCCCGTCGATCCATACGACCATTGACCGATCGAAACGCAGGTCGACCTCGGCAACCAACTGAGTCGACAGCAACGGGTGCGGAACATGGGTTCCTGTGCGGGCTCGCTGCCGCGCTTGCAGTCGCCCGCGCCATCCCATTGCCGCATCGACGCGGACCATGTCGAGCTTGCCGTCGTTTGGATGCGACCGTGGCGCCACGTCGTACGGGCCGAAGAACTGAGCGTTCATCACCAGCGCCACCTCGTCGCGTAGCCATCCGCGGCGGGCGACGACATGGGCTACACCCCACGTCGGTTCGGCATCGTCGATGATGACCTGCATGGCATCAAGCGTGACCTTTGCCGATGAGGGATGAGCGCCGGTCGCGCCACCACAGGTGCGTGCCAGATCACCGCCAGCGACCCCGACATCACGAATCGATTGATCGCGCGTTCGGTGCCAGATGATCCACTCGCGAAGATCGCGGTCGGTCTCTACGACCCTGAGATCGGTGGGGCACACCGCCGCTTCACCCCACGGCTCACCCCTGCGAATCGTCATCGCTCGGCTCGACGGTTTCCACTGCGCTCGATGCCGCGACGACTCCACGGAACAGTTGATCGGCCGCCTGCTCGGCGTTACGACGTGTTTCGCGCTCGGGTGCCACCAGCGCCAACTGACGCAATACGTCGATCAGTTGCTTCATCGTTCGCACGAAGTCACCTCCGGAGAGTTCCTCCGCCTCGACGACTTCGGCGAACCCCTCACCTGCAGCCCAGGCGAAGGCGACTGCGACGAATGTGGGGTCTGGTGGCCGGTGAACCGCCAGCCCGGCTTCTTCTTCGATCTCCTCGAGTTCGTAGCTGATCTCGGCGATCCGCTGCCAGCGCTTGCGCACAGTCGGTGACGGGAACCACGCGGTCGGGGCCGGTTCGGGGCTGCGATGCTCGTACACGAACACCGAGACCAGGCCGGCCAGGGCCGCAGGCTCGAGATCGTCGAGGAGGCCTTGCCGAACGCACTCGACGATCAGCAAGTCGCATTCGTGGAAGGTACGCGCCAGGATCTTGCCGGCATCGGTCAACGCCCATCCGTCGACGTATCCCCAGTTCTCGAGCACTCGCAGCACACGGTCGAAATCGCGGGCTACCGACTGGCTTCGAGTTCGCACACGAGTACGCAACTCCTCGACCTCGCGAGCGACACGCTCGGCCTGCGCGGCAGCTTTGAGGCGGTCGTCGAGGTCGGGATCGTCTTCCACCGGATGCGCCCCGCTGCCATTGGCGACTTCGGCGGCGCGACGTGCCCGCTTGGAGTGTGGGGAAAGGGTCGCCAGTTCCAGGCGATGGGCGACCTCTTTTTGGAAGTCGTGGCGGTTGGGCGCGTAGTCAGTGGGCAGCTGGATCTTCCCGAG
>JAYTZE010000662.1:0-1252 GCA_043742385.1 Ilumatobacteraceae bacterium | reverse complement strand
CAGCACCACCGGTGACGCTGCCGAACAGCACGCCCTGCACGATGCTGCCCGCCAGTGCGAAGTCGAGGAAGTTGTCGACCTGTGGAAAGTTCGGCAGGTTCACGGCTTGGCCGAACGACGATGTACCGAGCGCGGCGAAGAACAGCGGGAAGATCAACGACGGGATGACGAGCGCTGGCTGGCGCACGATAGCGAGCACCGATCGCTTCGACATCGCCCGTGTCTGCGAGAACCACAAGCCCCTGGCTTGGACGGGAGGTACCGGAGTTGGCGATGAGAATACGGCAGCAGTCACTTGCGACGACCCCGTTTCCCCGTTGGCACTGGGCCGCCGGCGTCGGTCATCGCCGTCGCTGCGCCTTCCAACCGATACCCGGTCGACTCGGCGAACACGTCGTCGAGGCTCGGCTCGTTGAGTTCGAGGTGTTGCACCTTGACGCCCGCTTCGTCCAACGCGCGCACGACATCGGTGACCGCGCCGGCGCCGCCTTCGAGACCTACGCCAAGGCTGCCCTCGGCAGAGGTACGCAACTCGCCGAATCGGGCCAGCGTGTCGCGCGCTGTCAGGGCTTGCGCGGCCGGTACCGAGATCAGCAGCGTCGGTGCGCCGACGGCGGCTTTCAGTGCTGTCGGCGTGCCTTCTTTCACGATCTTGCCGTGGTCGATGATGGCCACCCGATCCGCGAGTTGATCGGCCTCTTCGAGGTACTGGGTGGTCAGCAGCACGGTCGTTCCCTCGCCGTTCAGCCGGCGCACTTCTTCCCACAGTGTGATGCGGCTCATTGGGTCGAGTCCGGTGGTCGGTTCGTCGAGGAACAGCACCGTTGGCTGGTGGATCAGGCTCAGCGCCAGGTCGAGGCGCCGGCGCATGCCGCCCGAGTACGTGCCCACTCGGCGATCCGCTGCTCCGATCAGACCGACGCGCTCGAGCAGTTCGTCGGCTCGCGACTTCACCTGGGCCACCGGCAAGCCGTACAGCACGGCCTGCAGACGCAGCAGCTCGTTACCGGTCATCAGCGGATCGATGGCTGCGTCCTGCAACGCGACGCCGATGTTGCGACGCACATCGTTGGCCTGGGTGACGACATCGAATCCGGCCACCTGGGCGCTTCCCGAGGTCGGCTTCAACAGGGTCGTGAGCATGCGGATGACTGTGCTCTTGCCAGCACCGTTGGGCCCCAGAAAGCCGAAGATCTCGCCCTGTTGCACCTCGAGATCGACTCCGTCGACTGCCTTCACCGAGCCGAAGTGC
>JAYTZE010000661.1:0-2790 GCA_043742385.1 Ilumatobacteraceae bacterium | reverse complement strand
AAGCCGGCGCCCGTTGTCGTCAGCACGACACTCGACGGCCAAACCTTCGACCTCAGCCGGCGCAAGGGCAGTTGGGTGGTGCTCAACTTCTTCCAATCGACCTGCTTGCCGTGCAAGGCCGAGCATCCCGAGCTGGTTGCATTCGCAGCGCAGCAGGCCGGGATCATCGATGGCGCCGAGCTGTACTCGATCGTCTTCGACGACTCCGATGAGGCAGTCTCGAAGTGGTTCGCCGAGCAGGGCGGTTCGTGGCCGATCGTCAAGGACGACGACGGCCAGATCGCCACCAACTTCGGCGTCGCCCAGGTGCCAGAGACCTGGATCATCGACCCCTCCGGCATCGTCGTCAGTCGCTACGCCTCGACGATCACCGCCGACTCGTTGGCCACCGACCTGCAGCTGCTTCGCCAGGCCTACGGATGACCCGGTCGCTGAAAGCGTGGCCGAGTTGGGTATTGCTCGTCCTGGTTGTCGGTGGTCTGCTGGCGGTGGGCGCGGCGCGCGATTCGGGCCCGCGATCACCGAAAGAACGGGTCGAAGAAATCAGTCGCCGCCTGGCGTGCCCCATCTGCGATGGCGAGAGCGTGTTCGAATCGCGCAACGCCGACTCGCAAGCGATCCGCATCGAGATCGCGCGGCAGGTCGATGCCGGCACCGTGAGCGACGATCAGATCATCAACTTCATCGAGCAGCGATTCGGCAGCAAGGTACTGCTTGTACCTCGTGCCACCGGTATCGATGCGCTGGTGTGGGCTCTGCCAGTTGCTGCGTTGGTCTGTGCCGTCGTAGGGCTCGGGGTGGCGTTCCGTCGTTGGAAGGCGGCAGCCGACGCCATCCCCGACGACGCCGATCGGGAGCTGGTCGCTGCCGCGTTGGCCAACGATGCTGAGGGCCCCGGGGTCCAGGACACGTGAACCCCGATCAGCTGGCGGAATTGGAGGAACAGCGGCGCTTTCTGTTGCGATCGATCATCGACCTCGACCGCGAGCATCGCTACGGCGATGTCGACGATCACGACTACGCGACGCTACGCGACGGATACACAGCGCGAGCCGCGTCGGTACTGCGGGCGATCGAGGCCGGGTGCACCGAGGCTCCGCAGCGACGACAGCGGCACCCTCGCGTGTTCGCCGCGTGGATCGTCGGCACCCTGGTCGTGGCTTTGCTGGCCGGATGGTTGGTCGCCCGAACGTCGGGTCAGCGCCTGCCCGGGCAGGCGATCACCGGCGGGTTGCCAGGCGACGAGGTCGCGCTGAAGCTTGCCGAAGCGCGGCAGTTCCTCGGCGTCGATCCCCAGCAGGCGATCCTGCGATATCAGCAGGTCCGCGAACTCGATCCCGACAATGCCGAGGCCTTGACCTACATGGGCTGGTTGATCGCCCAGAGCGGCTCAGCGGACGCGGCGGCGTCGGGGGCGGAGTTCTTGCGTGGGGCGATCACACTCGATCCGACCTATGCCGATCCCCACTGCTTCTTGGCGATCACCTCGGCAGACTTTCTGCAACCGCCTGATATCGAGACGGCGCGCAGCGAAGCACAAGCCTGCCTCGACAACAATCCGCCGTCGCTCATGCTCGACATGATCCGCGGTTTCGTCGACAGGATCGAACCATCCACGACGGTTACGACGATCGCCGGTTGATCCAGGTCCGCGCAAGTGGTGGGTGTACTGCATTACCGTGGCTGCGCATGAGCATGCCGCCACCACCGCCGAGCGATCCGTTCCCGCAACAGCCTCCCGGGTGGCAGGCGGGCAGCGCAATGCCACCGCAGCCTCCGGGCTACCAGCCGTATCCCGCAGGTGCCCCGATGCCGATGAAGCAGGGCAACTCGGGTATGGCCATCGCGTCGCTGGTGTGCAGCCTCGTCGGTATCATCCCGTGCTTCTGGGGTATTCAGATCATGGGTTTGCTCGGCACCATCTTCGGGTTCATCGGCCTCAAGCAAACCAAGAATGGCCAGCGTGGCGGTAGAGGCATGGCCATAGCCGGCGTGATCATCGGGCTCATTCTGCTGCTTGCGTTCGCTGCTATCTGGATCTACATAGCGACCGGCGATTGCGTGCGAACCGGCAACAGCTTCGTGTGCACGCGGGATTGATCCCTCGCTCATGAGCAGCATGCCACCGCCTCCACCACCGCCGGGCGGCGGACCACCTGGCGCATATCCGCCGCAGCCGCCCGTCATGCAGTACCACTACAACCAGCCAGGACATACGAGCGGTCTTGCCATTGCCTCGATGGTGCTGGGGATCTTGTGGATCTACTGGATTGGATCCGTTCTGGCGGTCATATTCGGGCACATCGCCATCAGCCAGGCGCGCAAGGACGAGACACTTCGTGGCAAAGGCATGGCGATCGCGGGAATCGTGCTCGGCTATGTCGGGGTCGGCGCGCTGGTTCTGACCGTCATCTTCCTGGCCACCGCGTCATCGTCGACGCCGTGAACTAGCCGACGTCGGGTGGCGGCCAGGCGTCGGCGGTGATGATCGCTCCGTCGGCATCGCGATCGAGTTCCCAGACACTGGCCTTGCGCCATTCGGGTGGCGACAGGAACTCGCAGCCCCTCCGGCCCGCCGCCTCGATGGTGTACGGGATGACGTCGCCATGGCTGCACACCACCGCTGCATCCGGTAGCGATGCCAACAACGCCAATACGTCTACGTAGCTGCGCCCCTCGGCCAAGCATGGGTCAGTTTCCATCTTCGCACCGATGGCCTTGGCTGTCGGTCGGAGCGTTTCGATGCAACGCAGGAATGGGCTGCTGATCAGCGTCTTCACCTCAGCCGCT
>JAYTZE010000660.1:0-1254 GCA_043742385.1 Ilumatobacteraceae bacterium | reverse complement strand
CGGAGTCGTCGCGTCGTGGCACGAGACCGGAGAACGATCGAACGGCGGCCAGGTTGCGGAACCGGTTTGCGTCGCCGAGACGTCCGAGGATTTGAGGTGCGCCGATCACGCCGACGCCTGGCGCGGAGCGGACGATGCCGACCGGATCAGCAGCGGTGTAGAGATCGCGGATGCGTTTGTCGATCGCATCGATTTCTTCGCAGAGACCGAGCGCGATTCGTGCTTCGGCGGCGATGTCGGCGGCGAGCTGGTCGAAGTCGAACTCGTCGCCCCACAACGCGATCGTGGTCGCTGCGGCGGCGAGGATCTCGGCGGCTCGTTCACCCGCCCAGGCGCCTCGGCTCGAGCGGTGTAAGAACTCGGTCAGGCGACGTTTGCCCAGGTGGCGGACGGTGCGCGGGTTGGCGTAGTTGGCCAAGAACCGGAACGCCGTCTTGGTCATGTCCGATCCGAGAGCGGCGACCCATGCCGGGCCCATCAACTCCAGCAGACAGTCGAGGCGTTGCATCGAGGTGGTCCGCCGGTGCACGAACCCGGAACGGATCTTGACTGCTCGTTTCAGCGCATCGCCTGGCCCGATGCCAGCCTCGACGGTCACGCCTTCGGGGTGCAGCAACGGCAGCCGTGCGAGGATCTTGGAGTCGAGCCGGTCGCTCTTGGCGTGCTTGTTGTAGTAGTCACGCAGATCAGCGGATTGCTCGGGTGGAACCATCACCACGATCGCTCCGTGGCGACGGAACCAGGCTGCCAACGGGACCCACGCATTGCGGGTGGGTTCCATGATGACTGTCACCTCGGTCGTGTCGGCCGGCAACTTGGCCCACAGTTCCCCGAGTTCTTCGGGATCGGTCCGAAAGCGGTGTCCGGACCACAGGAACCGGCCAGTCTCATCGGCGCATGACACCTGGTGCGCGGCTCGGCAGGCAACGTCGATGCCTAATCGGATCTTCATCTCAGGAACTCTCTTTCGATCGGTTCTGGTTTCGCCGGGCGGGACTTCGACCGCACCAAGTTGGAGGCAACGACACCTGACATTCGCTATGAGGGATCCGACACGACGGCCGGTCACCAGGTTGTCAACAGGGCACGCTTCTCCGGTGTGGTCCTGCTCGCCGCTGCAATCAACAGGCAAGAGGTCAGCGAACTGCCCCGGTCGGAGATCCAGCAGCGACAAGCAAGCACCGGCACCGATCGAACCTACGCGACGAACCTCGCCGCGTCGACCGATCAGCACAACACCGAGTATGAATGTCG
>JAYTZE010000659.1:0-1254 GCA_043742385.1 Ilumatobacteraceae bacterium | reverse complement strand
CGGCTGCGGATGGGGTGCATGGTCAACGGCATGCATTACCGTCACCCTGCTGTCACCGCCAACGCCGCGGTCACCCTCGATCACATCTCCGGCGGGCGGTTCAATCTCGGCCTCGGCGCCGGCTGGTTCGAACCAGAATCCAATGCCTATGGCATTCCCCTCGGCTCGCTGAAGGAGCGCTTCGATCGCTTCGACGAGGGCCTGGAGGTGATCGTGTCCCTCCTCAGCAATGAGTACACCGACTTCGACGGTCGCTACTACCAACTCGCCAATGCTCGCTGCGAGCCGAAGCCGGTGCAGCCGCGCATCCCGATCGTGATCGGCGGGCGCGGCCCGACGCGTACGCTGCCGGCCGCCGCACGCTGGGCCGACATGTGGGACCTTGCCGGGCCCGACAGCCCTGCAGGTTGGAAGGCCACCAGCAACATCCTCGACGAACGGTGCGCTGCAATTGGTCGAGACCCCACAGAGATTCGCCGCTCGGTGCATCTGATGTGGGCCGACGACGCCGACCCATCGGCAATGGCAGCGACGGCCGTCGATTACGCCGAGGCCGGCGTCGATCTGGTGATCTTTTCGATGCGGGACCCGTATCGGGCTACCCGCCTCGATCCGCTGGCGGCGGCGCTAGCAGCAGCGTGACGGGGCCACCGGATTGTTGTCCGGCGCATCACTCGTCGATGACACCGACAGCTCCTCGGTGGTTGCGCAACAGCCTCCGTCGGACTCGATGACCGGAGCATCGGCGAGCACGGTGTAGAACTCCCAGTCGTTCTCGGGCCCCTGGATCCACACCTTGTCCTGCACGGCGAAGCAACACGTGGTGTTGTCCTGCACAACGTTCGGCAACTGTTGATCGGCGGCGCGAGCGACCGCCGCAGCGACCTGCTCGGTCGACTCGACCTCGACACCGATGTGGTTGAGTGTTCCGGGTTCACCTGCGCCGGCGAACAGTACGAGCTTCAACGGCGGGTCGGCGACTGCGAAGTTGGCGTAGCCGGGCCGAACCTTGGCCGGCGGCGTCTGGAAGAGCTTTGTGTAGAACTCGATCGAGGCATCGAGGTCGGCAACATTGAGTGCGAGCTGCACACGTGACATGGGATTCTCCTGTTCGTGGTGAACGATCATTAGATCGACACTTATCAATAGATAACATTCAATCAACTACATCGACAATTGTCAATCTAATCCGAAAATTCGCTACAGTGCCCGCATGGCTGCGAAACACGCGTGAATCCAGTGGACCTGGTTGCC
>JAYTZE010000658.1:0-2793 GCA_043742385.1 Ilumatobacteraceae bacterium | reverse complement strand
CGCCGCTGACAGCGTTGAGAACAGCGCGACTGCGAAGCCGAGTGGGTAGGTGAACAGTTCGTCGATGCTCGCTGCGTCCGCTGGTTGGCCGGGGGGACCGGTGGCGAAACTGGCAGTGACCGGTAACCCGGTGTTGTTCGCCAGGGCGATCATGACGGTCGCCTGGACAGTGTGTGCAGCGCCGGCGACGATGTTGAGGCGTCGGAGTCGTCGCACCTGTTCCCCGCCGGGGTCCGAGGTGGTGGCGGCGGTGATGTCGTGGGTGATCATTGGTCATCCTTTCGTCGGTGCTTCTGCGCTGCGTTGGGCGGTGGGATGTCGGAACTCGGTGAGCGACGCGATCAGCGGCGCAACGGCTGCGACGGAGTCCAAGGCCCCAGTCGCCCCAGTGATTCTCGCCACGTTCAGTCCATGGTGGCCCCGACGTGTAGAGGTATCCCGTTGGTGACGCCGTGTCCGCAGCGGAACGCCCAGACTGGACTGTTCAGTCGTCGGACTCGTTGGTGTCGGTCGTGACGTCTTCTTGGGGCGAGTCGTTGTCGACGTCGTCGTCGGTGTCGGTGGCGCAGCTGGCGAGCGCGGTGGTGATGAGGAGTGTGGCGGCGATTCTGTGGCTGGTCTTCACGGGGTTGCTCGGTCTGGGTGGGTCAGTAGCGGAGGATGGCGGCGATGTGGTGGTGGTGCTGGAGGGTGCCGTTGTTGACGATGATGGTGTTGCCGCCGTGCTGGAGGACGGTTTCGATGGTGTCGTCGTTGACGTCGGGGTGGTGGGGATCGTCGGCCGGGTGGAGTTGGTTGTTGTGGTCGATGCGGGCGGGGAGCGTGTAGTCGTTTTCGACGACGAGGGTGGCGATGCGTCCGTCGTGGGCGAGCGCCCAGATTTCGTGGATGCCTCCGGCGTAGCGGTTGGTGGAGCGGGCGTGGTCGAGTTGGTCCATGGCGCGTGTTGCGTCAGTACGGAGCCAGTCGGTGACGAGCGGCCAGGCGACGTGGTGGAGTTCGGTGGCTCTGGTGCGGTCGTGGTTGCCGGGGATGACGCCGATGGTGTCGGTGAGGTTGGGGGCGAGTCTGCGGAGGGAGCGTTGGACGCCGGCGATGATGACCGGGAGCGGGTGGGTTGCGTGTTCGGTGCGGAGGTGGTGGTTGAGGTCGCGGGTCCAGGTAGTGGGGGTGTGTTCGTCGTGTCGGATAAGGGGCCAGGTGTCGTCGCGTTGTTCGACGAGTCGTTGGCGGTCACCGATGAACAGCCGGCTGCTGCGTTCGCTGATGGTGATGACGCGGTAGAGGGCGGTGCGGTTGAGGTCGGCGACGAGGTCGCGTGTGGTGAACGTGTCGTCGATGGTGACGCGTTCGTCGATGGTGCGGCCGAGGCGGACGGCGGCGGTGTGTTCGGGTGAGATGAACAGGGCGAGGGCGTGGGTGGATGGTTGGCCAGCGTGTTCGGTGATGAGGTTGGTGAGGCGGGTGATCAGGGTGTGGCGGAGTGTGTCGCTGATGTCGCCGTCGAGGCGGCCGTCGGTGTGGCAGGTTAGGCGTGTGGCGGTGTCGACTTCGGTGGGGGTGAGGGTGGTGCCGGGTGTGGTGTTGAGGAGCAGGGTGATGCTCGGGTAGCAGCGTTGGCGTTGCAGTTCGTTGAGGGTTGCACGGTTCACGTCGAGTCTTCTTTCAGGTCGCAGGGGTCGTTTGGTTGTTGGTTGCATCCGCCGTGACAGGCTCGCGGGAGGTTGATCGGCCGGGTGGTCGGTCGATGAGTCGTTGCGTGGCGGGGATGAGGACGGCGAGCGCGCCGATGCCGGCGACCAGGACGCTGATGCCGATGTAGCGGTGTCCGTCGACGATCACAGCGACAGCTGCGCCGCCGGTGATGAGCGCGGTGGCGGACATCGCGATACCGATGCGTGCGGTTTTGGTGCTGTGGAGGCGGCTGGTGGCGTCGATGGCGCGGGTACGTGTGTGTTCGAGGGCGCGTTCGGCCCACGTGTAGTCGGTGGCGAGCACGGCCAGGCCGAGGAAGATGATGAGGATCCCGGGGCCGGGGAGCACGAGCATGATTAACCCGGCACCGCAGAGCGTGAACCCGACGCAGATGATGAGCAGTCGTTTCGCGGTGGACGCGATCGTCCGCCAGCGGTGGGCGTTGGTGGGGGTGGGCATGGTGACCTTTCGAGGGACGGGTGTCCGTTCGAAGGTCTCTCCGCTCGTTTGGAGCCGGGCTGCCGGGACCGATCGCGGTCCGTGGTGGCGGCAGTGCCGTGGTTGGGATACTCCCCTTCGGCGACCACCATAACATCGCTGCGTTGAACATGCAATAGTTGCCATGGTCTATAGTGCGGTGTAGTGTGGTGGGTGAAGGGGAGTATCCCGAGTTCTTGTTGTCGTCATGACGGCCTTCGGCCCGGCAGCGAGGGCCCGCATGGTGCGGGTTGGGAGAGACCTTCGGCCAGCTACCGCTCTGCGACCGAAGGAACCGTCCACCGTGCCAACCCCCACCCAGACTCCAACTTTGTTGCCCGCTGTCCGGGACGCGCACCTGCTCACCGACACAGCCGTATTGGAGGTGTTGGCAGTCGATCACGCATGCGGCCTGACCGACACCGAAGCGAGGACGCGTCGGGCGACTGTCGGTGACAACGTGTTGGCAGGGGCGATGCGTGTGCCTGGTTGGCGCCGCTTCGTCGGCCAGTTCCGGGACCGGTTGATCCTGATCCTGATCGGTGCTGCGGTGGTGGCGTTCGCGGTCTCGGGGGAGTTGAAGACACCGTTGGTGGTGCTGGTGGTGGTGTTGATCAACGC
>JAYTZE010000657.1:0-1256 GCA_043742385.1 Ilumatobacteraceae bacterium | reverse complement strand
CTCGCCGCCCTGCTGTTCTGCATCGGGATGGTGGGCGTCATGGTCCGACGCAACCCGCTCGTGATGTTCATGTGCGTCGAGTTGATGTTGAACGCGGTCAACTTGAGCTTCGTCGCGCTCAGCCGAAAGCTCGACGACATCGGCGGACAGACCACAGTGTTCTTCGTGATGGTTGTCGCTGCTGCCGAAGTCGTGGTCGGTCTCGGCATCATCGTGGCAATCCTGCGCCGCAAGCCAAACGCCACCGCCGACGACCTCGCGGAACTGAAGGGCTGAGCGATGCTCGATGTCGTCTGGTTGATCCCCGCGCTACCGCTCGCCGGGTTTGTGGTGATCCTGTTGTTCGGTCGCCGGCTCGGCGACCCGAAGGCCGGCTATCTCGCCACGCTGATGTGCGGCGCTGCATTCGCCGTCACCGTCGGAGTGTTCTTCGATCTGCTCTCGAACTCCACCGAGGAGCGCGGGCACGTCGACAAGGTGTTCACGTGGATGCCGGTCGGCTCGTTGAAGGTCGACCTGGCCTTCCTGGCCGATCCGCTGAGCATCACGATGTGTCTCTTCGTGACCGGCATCGGCACACTCATCCATCTCTACGCCGTTGGCTACATGCACGGCGACGCTCGGTTCTCCAAGTTCTTTCTGTACCTCAACCTGTTTGCCGTCAGCATGTTGCTGCTGGTGCTCGGGGAGAACATGCTCGTCACGTTCCTCGGATGGGAGGGCGTCGGCACCTGCAGCTACCTGCTGATCTCGTTCTGGCACGAGCGCGACAGTGCGGCCACCGCCGGTAAGAAGGCATTCGTCACCAACCGAGTTGGCGACTGGGGATTCATGATGGCGATGTTCTTTGCCTTTCAGGCCACCGGCACGCTGAGTTACATCGAGGTCAACGCCGCGGCCAGCACCATGGCCCAAACGACCGCGACAGCGATCGCCATGTTCTGTTTCATCGGCGCGTGCGGCAAGAGCGCCCAACTGCCGCTCTACCTGTGGTTGCCCGACGCGATGGAGGGCCCGACGCCGGTGTCTGCGTTGATCCATGCGGCGACGATGGTCACGGCCGGCGTGTTCTTGATGTGCCGCATGAGCCCGATCCTCGACGCTGCATCGTCGTATGGACCGACTCTCATCGCCATCGTCGGCGTGGCCACGGCACTGTTTGCGGCCACGATCGCAGTGGCGCAGAACGACATCAAGAAGGTTCTGGCGTACTCGACGGTCAGCCAACTCGGGTACATGTTCCTGGCTGTCGGATC
>JAYTZE010000656.1:0-2801 GCA_043742385.1 Ilumatobacteraceae bacterium | reverse complement strand
GTGGCAACGGAATGCGACGGCCACGGCGGATGGCCTGCATGGTCGTGATGGCGCCTGGAGCGATCACATTGAGGGGACCCTGCGGGCGTTGCTCGGCGGCGGCGACGAATGCCCTCGCCGCGTCGGAATCGAGGATCACCGCGAACGGAGAATCGGCAAGCACGCTGAACGGCACGACCGGCTGACGAAGACTGCGGCCGAGCGGGCTCGGTACGTGGGGCCCGAGCACGGGAGCCAGGCGCAAGGCGCTGACCGCGACTCCGATCCGGGTTCCGACGCTGTGCGCGGTCGCTTCGATGTCGGCAACCATGCGGCCGTACTCACTGGTCGGATGCGTCGGCGCGTCTTCGTCGGGGCGTGTGAGCGATCCGCGACCGCGGCCGTAGATCTCGATACCGCTGCGTACGACGATCGCCTGCAGAGATCGGCTCTCAGCTGCTGCGGAAAGAATCGACGTGGCCGCTTCAGAGGTGAGCCGTTTGGCGCGCGTGGTACCGGCTCGGGCGTCGGGCTCCCACACAGCAAGGTGAACCAGCACGTGTGGATCAAAACCGGTGACCACATCGACAATTCGGTGACGGTCGCTTGGATCGATCAGATGAAACTCGCTGCGGCGCAGCCGGCGGCGCGGTGGATCGATATCAATGCCAAGAATCGAGCCCACCCAGGGCTCGGCTTCGAGCAGTGACGCGACGAGGGAACCGAGTTCTCCGCCCATCCCGCTGACGAGCACTCGTTGCCCGCGCATGTTCAGCACGTTATCGGGTCAAAGGTCCCTCAAGGGGCTTGTCGGGCGTGCCGATACCTGTCGTAGCGAAGGGAGTAGCGGATGCGGCAGGTATCCGAACAGCACAACGGGGTGGGTACGCGCACAGCGTCGACCCGCAGCCGATGGATCTTCGCCACGGTGATGTTTGCAATCGGTGTCGTCCCGGTGACCGAGATTGCCATGGCCGCCGGAAGTGCGAATGCTGCGGCATGTCCTGGTGCGACCTACTCGGTGATCAGCGGCGACTCGTGGAGCCGGATCGCCTCACGCGCCAAGGTCACGATGACCTCGCTGATGAATGCCAATGCGGCAACCGCCGCAACCGTGATCCATCCAGGGCAAACCCTATGCCTGCCTACCGGAACGACCGCGGCGACGATGGCAACCACGGTGCCCACGACGACCGCGACAACCCCGATCGCAACTCCTGCGGTGAGCACCGCCGTGTCAATGCCCGCGTTTCCGGTGCAGGGACCCTGCTCGTTCGTCGACACCTACGGCGCACCGCGGGGCAGTGTTCGGGCTCACGAGGGCGTCGACGTCATTGCCAAGGCCGGTCAGTGGGTCTATGCCGTGATCGACGGGACGCTCACCAAGCAGTACTTCAACTCCCCAGGTTCGTTGTCGGGGAATGGATGGCGCTTGACCGCTGGCGGCGGTACCTACTTCTTCTATGCCCACCTCAGCGCCTTTGCCCCCGGGTTGACGGTCGGATCTGCGGTGAAAGCCGGTCAGATCATCGGGCAGATCGGTATGACCGGCAACGCCCCGATCTCGCACCTGCACTTCGAGATTCACCCACGGGGCGGCGCCTCGATCAACCCGACCGCTACCGTGAAGGCCGTCGATGGGTGCAAGATCACGGCAGTGCCACCCCAGCCCAACGGAGTTGTGCCGGCGGCGACCACCACGGTGCCTGTGGTCGTCGCGCCGGCTACCACGGTCGCAGTGCCGACCACCACCACCACCACGGTGTACATGCCGCCTGCCGTGCATCGTCGTGACGTTGTGGTTGTCGGCGGGACCAGCCCGCGGCGGATCACTCCGCCAACTAGCGGCGGCTAACCAAAGCCGCGAGAGTCCTGCTTGAGGGCGGTGTCCACCGACAACGCGGCCGCAACAACGAGCGAGTTCAGCGGCTGCGGGATCTGGGTGTGGATCTGCACCACGTAGTTGTCGGCGGTGGTGAAGATGGTCTTGGCCACGCCTTCGAATGTCTTGGTGATGCGGGCCACTTCGACTCCGGTGTGGTCTTCGATCCTGAAGTTCCAGGCGCGCCAGTTCTCGGCTTTGATCGCCCCGTACGTGTGGCCACCGGCCTGCAAGCTGAAGTGGATCTTCCCGAACATGTTGTCTTGCACGATGCGGCCGATCTCTTGATCGTTGCCATCGCTGATGATGACTGTGCTCTTCATCACCTTTGCGGGTCGGGTGATCTTCAGCAGCACACGTCCCGCAGAGTCGGCGATCTCCAACTTGTGGGTCATGAACTGGTCGAAGCTTGTCAACAGCCGAACGGCCTTCTTCGCTGCGCTTTGGCCCACCTGGTTGACCGAAGCAATCTGTTGGCCACCCTGGTTGAACACGCTGTACTGGTTGTTCAGTTCGATCAACTTCGCCTTCTGGTTGACCACCAGGATCGGCTCGGTGAAGATCGTTCCTCCACCGACGAAGGCGGCGTCACCGACGTTGGCGCTGCGGTGCCGTGCCTCGCCGTGTAATTGCTGCTGGATCTTTGCCGGGTCGCCCTCGTTGCCGATCGTCAACGCCGAGTCGACCCTGTCGAGACCTCGAGGCTTCAGCGGATCGGTGGCTTGCACCCCGTTGTCGCTGACGTGATCGGTCCAGACCTTGCCGTCCCAATAGCGCAGTTGATGGCGGCCCATCGGGTCCGGATGCCAGCTGGCGGGGTTGTCGCTCATGCGCGCCAGCATACGTGGCGGTGCGCTTTTGCCTACCGGAGCTCGTGCACCATCAGGATCACTTCGCGGGCGAACGGATCGAGTTGCCGACCAGCGATGCGTTCGGTGAT
>JAYTZE010000655.1:0-5569 GCA_043742385.1 Ilumatobacteraceae bacterium | reverse complement strand
CAGTCGCCACCGGAATCTCGCGCTTCGATGGCGATTGGGCTGACTTCCGAGCATGGGTGTTCGCGATCGCTCGGAGACGACTTGCCGACTATCGCCGGACGGCCGTGCGCCGGCGCACCGATGTCGTCGACGTCGAGGTGTTCGCCAGCCACCAAGCTCGTGACGTGCCAGAGAATGAGGCGTTGGACAAGCTGTCGGGCCAGCGGGCGGCCACGTTGATCACATCGGTGCTCAAGGGCGAGCAGGCAGAGGTATTGCTCCTGCGGGTGCTGGGCGATCTCGACGTCGAACAGGTCGCTTCCATCATGCAGCGTTCGCCGAACTGGGTCCGGGTGACCCAACACCGAGCCGTGAGAACCCTGGCCAAGCGGCTCGGTCCGAAAATCGTGGTAATGCGATGAGCAACGGGGACGATCTGGAAGGTGTGACTCCGCCGCGGATCTCGAACGAAGACGCAGAACGTCTGCTATCAGGCACGTCCGGTATCGACGAGACCCACGGACTTGCCGATCTCAGCGTTGTCTTGGGAGCCCTCCGTGGGCCGGCCGAGCCTGGTGAGCTCGCAGGTCTGCACTCTGTTCTCAATGCCTTCGGGGCTGCGGTTGTCACATCGCAATCCGATCCCTCGACTGCAAGGACACGACCGATGATCAAGAAGCTCCTGACCGGCAAAGCAATCGCTGCGATCGGCGTGGTCACGTTGGTTTCCGCTGGTGCCGCCGCTGCTTCTGGCGTCGTACCGACCCCCTTCTCGTCGTCGAAGCGACATGCGCCGACGTCGACAGCAGTCGTCAGCGACGATCCGACCGAAGAGATCGTGGCCGCCGGCACGACTCCGAGCACCGACGAAATCATGCAAGCTGCCCAGTCGCCCGAAGCCGACGATGACGCCGCCGCCGCGATCGCCGACGCCACCGCCAGCACCGACGGCCAGGGACCAGACGTGAACGGGCCAGCGAAGTTCGGTTTGTGCACCGCCTACGGCGCCCGCACCAAGCACGATGACGCGACCACCACGACGGAAGCGGCCGCCACTGTGGTCGCGCAGCCGGTCTCGGAGGACGGTGACACCGATCTACCCGTGCCGTTCCAGGCGTTGAGCGACGCGGCCGATGCGGCGGGCCTGACCGTTGAGGAGTTCTGCGCCGACGCCGTGCCCGGCGGATCCGCCGACGCTCCGGGGCAGTCGGGTGACAATTCATCCGCGACGGCTCCTGGCAAGTCTGAGGACAATCCGTCAGCGACCGCCCCCGGCAAGTCTGAGGACAATCCGTCAGCGACCGCCCCCGGCAAGTCAGGCGGAGCCCCAGACAACCCCGGTGGGGATCACGGCAAGCCCGAGAAGACACAACCATGATCGTGCTTCCAGTTCGCCCCCGCGTCGCCCCGCTAGGCGGCTCGGGCGACGCGGTCGATCGCTCCCCGTCAGATGCATTGCCATTGCCCTCGGTCGCACGTGAGCCGCTGAACGAGGCCTTGGTGCGAGTAGAGGCAAGCCTGCTGATCTGGCTGTTCAGATAGCTGTTCCGCCGATTGGCAATCCGACCTACTGAGCGGTCCACCCTCCGTCGACCGGCAGGATCACCCCGTTGACCATTGCTGCCGCGTCGGATGCCAGGTACACGACTGCGCCGGCGACGTCGGCGATCGTGCCGACCTTGCCGATCGGAATCCGATCGACCACGGCGCGTCGATATTCAGGGTCGTCGAGCCGCTCGGCGGTTCCGGGCGTGTAGATGAACGTCGGGGCGACTGCATTGACGGTCACGCCGAGCGCCCCCCATTCCAGCGCGAGCACCCGAACGATCTGATTCACGGCTCCCTTCGACGCGCAGTACACGGCGTGGTCGCGGATGCCGACCAACGACGCCTGAGAACTCAGCGCGATGACCCGTCCCCAGCCCTGGGCAACCATCACCCGGCCGGCGGCCTGCGCCGTGAAGAACAGTCCCTTGGCGTTGACGGCCATCATCTCGTCCCAGTCGCGTTCCGTTACGTCGAGCGCGGGGTGGTTTGCTCCGAGCCCGGCATTGGCGACGAGGATGTCGAGGCGGCCATGGCGATCGACCACCTGGTCGATCGTGCCGCGGATCGACTCAACATCGTTCACATCGAGAGCATGTGCGGACGCTGTACCACCGGCCGCGACCACCTCAGCTGCTGCCGTCTCGGCATCGGCAAGGGCGCGAGCGGTGACGGCGACCGTCGCGCCCGCAGCGGCCAGTGCATCGACCAGCCCCCGCCCGATACCCCTGCTCGCGCCGGTCACCATTGCAACGCGACCGGTCAGAAAGAACGAGGGAAGGTGCTCACTGTGCATTGGCGAACCATAGGTCGCTCGCGCTGATCAACGAAGGCGGGCGCGCAGGCGATTGAGGGCTCGCAGCGGTCGCGTCACCTGCCACGATCGACTGGCCAGAACGCGCCTCAATTCTGGCCCTCCGGCGCGTAGCTCGGCGCGCACAGCGGCGTGCTCGGATGCTGTTGGCAGCAGACCATCGCCGACCGCTGGTGAGACTGCCGCTGCGGCGTCGGACACGCGGAGTGTTGCAAAGAACTCGCCCCCGACAGTCTGCGAGCACGATTCGAGCGAGAACGGCACGAGGTGCAGCCGTGTGAGGGCTCCGAAGATCCGAGTGAACGACGCGGGTGTGAAGGTCCAGCAGTGCACGTCGAGGTAGTCGCCTGACGTCGAGGCCGTCGTGGCCCGCTCGAGAGCTTCGGTCTCGGAGTGCACGAGAACCAGCTCCTCGAAGGGTGGCTCTTCCTCCCAGGAGATCAGACCTCGCCAGGCAACGGCCGAGGAGTAGTGGTCGAACACCTGTCGAGGTGAGGGGATCGTGGGGGATGTCAGGTGGGCGTGGATGAGATCCGCCGTCACGGTTGGCGAGCGCAGCGCATCGAAACATCGACGGTGGTCGGGAATGGCGAGCGACAGCACGCCGTCGGCGCGCAGCACGCTGCGGATGTCGCCGAGCCAACCAATCACGTCGGGCACGTGCTCGATGACATGTGAGGCAATCACGTAGTCGAACGGGATGTCGGGACCAACGGCATCATGTATCGATCCGGTATGCGACACGTAGTCGATCGGCACGATCGCGTCGACGTCGAAGCCGACATGCGTTGCATAGCGGGCTCGCAGCGCGTCGGTGTCGACGTGATCGATATAGCGGATGTCACCCATGTCTCGTAGTACGACGGGGCTAACCAGTGGACCGAGTTCGAGACCTTTCGATGCGGCGACATCGATGGACTTCAACAGCGAATCGGTCCGTCCAGGCATTTGCCAGATACTAACTGTGTGGGATTCCCCGCCGGCCGGACGGTAACCAGTTCAGCGGGCGTTGTCTCCGAAGCGAAACTCGTGGGTCAATTCGTCGAGCGTGTCTTTGACCTCGGCGTCGAGCGGTAGGCCGACGGCAGCAACCGAGTCCTTCAACTGCTCAGGGCGGCTGGCACCGATGATCGGACTGGTGATCGCAGGGTTTGCCAGCACCCATTGCACTGCCATTGTCGCCATCGACACCCCGGCCTCGTCGGCAATTGGTCGCAGCTCGTCGATCGTGGTGAACATGCGGTCGTTCCAGTACCGCTCCTGGTAGCGACCTGCCGCCCATCCGAGCGTGAACCGGCCACCCTCCGTCGGTGCGCCCGGCTGGTGCTTCCCGCTGAGGAAGCCTCCGGCCAACGGGTTGTAGGGGACCACGGCGATGCCTTCCTCGGCGCAGAGTGGGAAGAGTTCGCGCTCGTTCTCGCGAAACAACAGGTTGTAGCGGGGCTGCACGCTGATGAAGCGCGCAGTTCCGAGTACCTCTGACCGGCCGATGCTTCGCGCCAGTTGGTAGGCGAGGAAGTTGCTGCAGCCGACATACCGCACCTTCCCCGCGCGCACCACGTCGTCGAGGGCCTGCAAGGTTTCGTCGATCGGCGTGTCGGCATCCCAGAAGTGCAATTGATACAGATCGACGTAGTCGGTGCCCAGCCGGCGCAGTGATGCATCGAGTGCGCGCATGATGTTCTTGCGCGAGTTTCCCGAGTCCCATGGTTTCGGGCCTGTCGGGAAATAGCACTTGGTGGCCAAGATGAACTCGTCGCGGCGTGAACCCAGCCAGCGGCCGATCACTTCCTCGGTGCGACCGAACATCTCGGGTGGCGCGCCCAGCGGATACACGTCAGCTGTATCGAAGAAGCTGATCCCCGCCTCGGCGGCAGCATCCATGATCGCGAACGACGTCTCGTCGTCGCACTGATACCCGAACGTCATGGTGCCCAGGCACAACCTCGAAACCTTGAGGCCGGTGCGGCCAAAGCGAACGTGCTGCATACGAGACCATACAAAGGACGCCCCCGCGTCGACGTGCTCTGCTAGCAAGGTGGCGTGGCGATCTTGCTGGCGGCTCTGTGTGCAGTGACGTATGGACTCGCCGACTACAGCGGTGGGCGCGCCTCGCGCTCGGTGGCCAGCGCTGTTGTCACGCTCCTCGGTCAGGCCACCAGCTTCGTGTTGGTCGTGGTCGGTGTGCTCGTGATCGGCACACCGATTGCGTCAGCGCACGACCTGTTGTGGGGTGCTGCCGGAGGCATCGCCGGAGGCTTCGCTTTGATTGCCTTCTACCGCGCGCTCTCGCGCGGGACGATGACTGTGGTTGCACCGACGACCGCCATCGTCAGTGCTGTCCTGCCGGTGATTGTCGGGTTGAGTCTGGGCGAGCGTCCGAGCGGCCCGGCGATCGCCGGCATCATCGTCGCCTGTTTGGCGGTCGCATTGGTCAGCGGTGCCGTTGGCACACGGCACCAGGAAACCTCGTTCTCGACGGTGATGCTCGCGGCAGCTGCAGGATCGGGCTTCGGATTCATCTTCATCGCGTTTGCCCGTACCGCAGATGACAGCGGTCTGTGGCCGTTGGTGGCTGCGCGAGCAGCATCGATACCGGTCGTCGCGCTGGTCGTGGCCGTCACACGACCCGGGCGCGGCGCGATGCGGTCGGTGATCTGGCTGATGGTGGCATCTGGTGTGCTGGATATGGCCGCCAACCTGTTCTATCTCGAGGCGAGTCACCGTGGACTGCTGAGCATCGTCGCGGTGATCTCCTCGATGTACCCCGTCAGTACGGTGTGCCTTGCCTTCGGGCTCGACCACGAACGAGTCAGCAAGACGCAGGGCATCGGTCTGGCGCTTGCGGCGACAGCGCTGACGCTGGTGTCGCTAGGGAGCTGACGACTCGGCGATCGCCTGCGACTCGCGGGCTGCCGCCATGAAGATTCCCTTGCTCATCAAACTCGGCTCGGCCTGGCGCCGTTGGAGATAGATGTCTGCGCGGGCGGCATGGATGATCGGATCGTCGGGCGCCGCCCACCCGGCGAGATCCGCGAGGTGGCAGGCCAGCCGGAGATCGTGGTCGGTGATTGCGAGCTGGGCACGACTGATCAGAGCCGCGGGACCACCGGACAGTTCGGCGATGGTCACCGCGAGCTGCGCGTCGGGCGAGGGCTTCAGGCGCGATGCCGCACCATCCCACCATCCACCGAATTGGCGCCAGATGTTGTGAATGACGAATTCGGGCTC
>JAYTZE010000654.1:0-1264 GCA_043742385.1 Ilumatobacteraceae bacterium | reverse complement strand
GGCTCACTCGTCATCGGGTCGCGGTCATGGCGGCCTTGCGCACATCGGATCGCCCGGTCACGGCCGACGAGGTGGCCAAGACTTCGGGCGTCCCCCTGTCTACCGCCTATCGCAACCTCGCCGAACTGTGTGACGCCGGCGTTGCCGTACGGGTCGGAGGTGCCGACAGAACCGATCGGTTCGAGATCGCCGAATCGTTGACAAGCCACCATCATCACCACCTGGTGTGCACCGATTGTGGCGTGGTCAACGACTTCGACCCCAGCCCGCAGCTCGAGCGATTGATCACCAAGGAGATGCAGTCGCTGCTGACATCTGCAGGATTCGCCGAGTCGCATCACCTGTTCGACGTGCACGGAATCTGCGGCGATTGCCGGCGCAAGTCGCGCTGACTGAGGTCTCGCACTCCGGCGATGGTCCGGGACGGGGGGGCCACCACCGGAGCGGAGGGTGATCAGGAGTCTGTCTCCCTAGCGACCCAAGGTAGGCCACCCTAACAATATTTGCAAGTCACGCCGCCCAAGTTGTTGGACTATTCTGACCGAGCAAACGCGTTCGTAGCTCAATGGATAGAGCATCTGACTTCGGATCAGACGGTTGGGGGTTCGAGTCCCTCCGGGCGCACCGAGGAATCTGCCCGTTCCATGACAACTACGCGCCAGACATGTCGGCTGTGGCAACCGGACGGATCATCGGGCGATCGTCGATGCGCGGCATGCCCGAGGACTGTTGCCCGACGCTTCGTATCGGTGGGCGGACAAGACAGGGCCGTTGTTGTGCGCGCCCGACGCCGTGGCCGGCATGGCGCTTGCTTCGCTACGCAACGATCGAGGTTGGTTGGATTGGTTCGAGGAAGCGGGCGGCTCATCGTCGTCCGATCGCGGCCCATTCGGCAACCGGATGAGCTGGAACTGGGCGAGGCGCGACACCTGGCTACCCACCGTCCGGAGGGCTCACCGGGTGCACTCCCGTAGCTACTGCTGCGGGTTGGACGCATTGCGTGCGCCTCCTCAATGTAGTAACATTGCTACAACGATGTGCCGAGGAGCTGATTGTGAAGACCAACAAGCTGACCAGTCGAGAGTTCAACCAGGACACGGGCGGCGCCAAGAGAGCAGCCCAATCAGGGCCGGTCTACATCACAGACCGAGGTCGTCCCTCTCATGTTTTATTGAGCTTCGAGAGTTACAAGCGGCTCGCCGCGAACCAGACGAGCATGATCGAACTGCTCTCCGAACCGAGAGGTATCGAAGACATCGACTTC
>JAYTZE010000653.1:0-5576 GCA_043742385.1 Ilumatobacteraceae bacterium | reverse complement strand
CGAGCTACTTCTCTGTCGCGGTGTTCGGTGGGCTCGGCATCGGCCCGGTAATCAGCGAATGGGTGATCGGCGAGGCCCGATTCGACGCAGCTCTCTGGGTCGCCGCCGGCTTTGCTGCGATGGCAGCGGTATTGGCCCTGCTGACGCCGAAGGGAGTCAGGTATCACGACGACGGTGGCGGGCCAGCGCCGCGCTTCCATCGAGCCGCTATTCCCACAGGACTGGTGTTGGCATTCGGCGTCGGTGGGTTCGTGACGTTCAATGCGTTCATGCCCGATTACTCGGTGACGGTTGGGCTCGATGGGTCGAAGTGGGTGTTCGCCACCTACGCAGGCGTCTGCCTGCTGATCCGCGTGGTGGCGGCAACCGTGCCCGACCGTATCGGTCATGCGCGCGCCGTCAGCATCGCGCTGAGCCTGATGGCCGTTGGGCTGGCGATGCTGTTCGTGTGGCCGCGCCCGATCGGAGTCTTCGTCAGCGCAGTCATCATCGGCATCGGCATCTCGTTCAACTATCCCGGGCTGATGGCGATGACAGTCGATGCCGTGCCCGAACGCGAACGGGTTCGGGCGATCTCGACGTTCACGATGTTCTTCGAGATCGGTACGGCCACTGGCGCCTTGCTGTTCGGAGCCCTCGCCGACCTCACCACGAAACGCATTGCGTTCCTAGGTGGTGCTGGATACTGCGTCATCGGGCTGGTCGTGTTGTGGAAGGTCGCCGTGCCCCGATCGCACGAGTACGTGAGTGTCTGAAATCCGCTAGTCATCCTCGGCCGGGTCGACCACAATGACACGGTGATCCTCGACGACGAACAGTGCTACCGGGCGGCGCAGAGCCGCGACAGCCGGTTCGATGGGTGCTTCATCACTGCGGTCAAGACGACCGGGATCTACTGCCGGCCGAGCTGCCCGGCGATGACGCCGAAGAGACACAACGTCGAGTTCTTCGTGACTGCTGCGGCCGCACAACAGCACGGGTACAGGGCCTGCAAGCGATGCCGGCCCGACGCGTCGCCCGGCTCGCCGGAGTGGAACGTGCGCGCCGATGTCGTGGGTCGAGCGATGCGATTGATCGCCGATGGTCTCGTCGATCGTGAAGGTGTCGGCGGTCTTGCCGCGCGTCTGAACTACAGCGAACGTCACATCAATCGGCTGCTGACCGCCGAGCTCGGTGCCGGACCCTTGGCCCTGGCCCGCGCCCAGCGGGCGCAAACTGCTCGGACGTTGATCGAGACCACGTCGATGCCGATCACGCAGATCGCGTTCGCTGCGGGGTTCGCCAGCGTACGTCAGTTCAACGGCACCATTCGCGAGGTGTTCGCCTCGTCTCCTACCGACCTGCGCGGCTCTCGTCAGCCGAGCGCTGCCGCCGGAACGCTCTCGCTGCGCCTTCCGTACCGCGCTCCGTTCCATTCCGAGTCGATCTTTGGCTTTCTCGGTGACCGCGCCGTGCCCGGCATCGAGATGTGGGATGGCGCGACCTACCGCCGCTCGCTACGCCTGAATCACGGCAATGCGGTGATTGCGGTGTCGCCAGGCGCGAATGCTCCCGGCGCGAACGCGGTGATGTGCACGTTGCACCTCGACAACGTCGCCGATGCCCAAGCCGCTGTCCAGCGGTGTCGTCGCATGCTCGACCTCGACGCGGATCCCGACACGGTCGAGACACATTTCGCTGAGGATCGCATCCTTTCGCCGCTCGTCCGCAAGCGGCCGGGGCTGCGCTCGCCAGGGCATCCAGACGGTGTCGAATTGCTGACCAGGGCGGTGCTCGGCCAGCAGGTGTCGGTCAAAGGTGCTCGAACTCTCGCGGCACGACTCGTCGCCGCGATCGGCGAACCGCTGTCGGCTCCGGTCGACGGGGTCACCCACATCTTCCCCTCGGCGGAGGCGATCGCCAGTTGCACGCCTGCCGATTTTGCCATGCCAGCGGCTCGCGGGCGAGCACTCATTCATGCCTGCGGGCAACTGGCCGCAGGCCATATCGTGATCGATGCCGGAAGCGATCGAGAACAGATCTCTCAACAGCTGGAATCGCTGCCTGGTATCGGTCCGTGGACCGCGAGCTATGTCGCCTTGCGTGCGCTGGGTGACCCCGATGTGTTCTTGCCGACCGACATCGGTGTACGCAACGCCCTTCGCGCGATCGGCGTCGAGTCGACTCCGAAAGCTGCAGCTCAGTTATCCGATTCGTGGCGACCATGGCGTTCATACGCCCTGCATCACCTCTGGGCAAGTCTGTAAGTCTTCAAGGGAGATCAACATGTTTCATGTCACGACCATGGATTCGCCGGTCGGCGAACTGCGCCTCATCGCCAGCGAGCGCGGGTTGCGAGCCATCCTGTGGGGCGCCGAAGATGCGGAGCGCATCGCCTCGATCGATGTTGCCGACCTGGTCGAAGGAACCACGCCCATGCTCGATCGCGCGGTGACTCAGTTGGAGGAGTACTTCACCGGAACGCGGCGCGAGTTCGACCTTCCCCTCGATCCGCTGGGAACGCCGTTCCAGCAATCAGCGTGGATGGTGTTGCGCACGATCCCGTACGGCCGAACGATCAGCTATGGGCAGCAGGCCCTGCAGCTCGGTGACACCAACAAGGCTCGTGCTGTGGGCGCAGCGAATGGAAAGAATCCGCTGAGCATCGTCGTGCCCTGCCATCGCGTGATCGGATCGGGCGGGCAGCTGACCGGCTTTGCGGCCGGTCTCGACGTGAAGTCGTGGCTGCTCGACCACGAGCGTCAACCACGTTTGATCAACTGACGGTCAGCCGCCGTGGCGGGCCCGGGCCTGCTGCTCGCGTCGAGCTTTGGCGTCAGCCTGCTTGGCGAGCTTGACCGCTTTGCGCTTCGCTTTGATCTCCTCGTCTGCCGTCGGCGGCGCTAGGACGGTGACCTCTTCGTGTTCGACGGGCGGCAAGGCAAGCGTCTCGTCGTGCTTCAACAAGCGCGTCAGCGTGACCGAGGCGGCGGCCTCGCCGGCGACCGAGCCGGCCATCATCAAGCGCACGGTGGCGACGCCGTGCTTTTCGACGAGCGCCGGAGCTGCCTCGAGCAACTCGGCCTCCGTGGGATTGTCGGAATTGTCGCCGAGCGCCTCGATGCAGTCCGCGAGGCATGAGTCGCACAACAGCGTCGTGATCTGCTCGAGCCCACCGTTCAGGCGGCCGCGGGCGGCTGTGGCACGCATGGCCAGCGTGCGGCTCGACGGTTCCGTGAAGCCGCCCTCTCGAGCCCCGCACAATTCGTCCAGCGCTGTGCGGTGGTCGTCGGGCAAGGAGTCGACCAACGTCTCCAGCTCGGCATCGGTCATCGCCGTAAATGCTCGATCGAGCAGCGTCAGGCCTTGCAGTCGGTTCTTCATCTGGTTCATCGGCAGTCGAGGCTACCGGTCAGGCAGGAACGGTCCGGACCTCGATGTAGCGATCGAGTGGTATCACGTCGGTGATGAAGCGGTGCAGCGTGTCCTGCGTAATGTCGGACAAGACGTTGCTGCGGTTGTTGAACCGGGTCAGTATCTCGGGCTGACTGGGTGCTCTGACGAGCAGATCGCCGATCGTCGGGTTGTCGAAGTACTGGTACGTCTCGGTCAGCTCCGCGATCGCAGCGTCGAACTCGGAGGGCGTCGGTCCAGCAGTTCGCAGCGACTCGAGGTCGGCGATCACAATCGTCGAGATCTCGGGAAGGGTCGTCGGATCGCCCGTGACGTTGAGATATGTCTCGACAAGTTGATCCGGCTCTGTATTGATCGAGACGAACGCCGATGGCCCATAGGAAGCGCCGAGTTCTTCGCGGATGTGATCCGTCATGCGGATGTTCAAGACGCTCGTCAACGCGTCGGCAAACACGGAATCGGTTTCGGGATCGGGGATCGGGGTGTTCCAGTCGAACGTGAGTGAACCCTTGTCGCCGGTGCCGGCACGCACCTCCTTCGTGACAATCGTCGAAGGGGGATCGATCTGGAAATCCTTGTACTGCTCGGACGACTCGACGCCGACAAGGGTGCCGATGTACCGGCGGGCAAGGTCGGTTGCGTCGTCGATGTCGAAGTCACCCGACAACGCGAACACCCAGTCGCCGGCATTGGTGAATCGATCTCGCCACACCCTTTCGATCGTTGCCAGGTCGAGCCCGGCCAGTTCGTCGGCCGTGGGGATCACGCGGAAGCGTGGCTCGGTACCCCACCGTGCCGCCGAGTAGGCGATGTACTCGGCGACCTCTGGGTCGTTGTTCGGATCATCGACGTAGGACTGCAGTGAACTGACGCTTGAATCGAGGGCGACCTGATCGAAACGCGGTTGGGAGAGGTACAGATTGACGAGCTGGAAGAGCAGTTCGAGATCGTCGGTCGTCGATGTCCCGAAGAAATCTTCGCTGGTCTGGCCGATCGACGGATTCAGCTCGACCGCTGCATCGGCCAGCACCGTGTCGAGTGCGACGGCGTCGAGATCGCCTATGCCACTGGCGGTTACGACCGAGACGGCGTTCAGTGCCTCGGGCACGTCGGCATCGGCGACGAGCGATAGTCCACCAGGGCTGGTCGCGGCGAAGTAGATGTCGTCGTCGGCGATCGACGTTGGATTCAACACCACCCTGGCGCCGTTGGCGAACGTCAGCATTGTCGGGTCGACGAAGCCGCCGTCGGTTTCGAGTGACTCGGTGGCGGTTTCCGTCACGGGATCGGGCGCGGCCATCAGTTCGGTCGCACCCGTGGCCGTTGCTTCGCGAGGGGCGACGTCGAGCGTCGGGAGTGCAGCTATTCGTGCGAGTACGTCGTCCTGGGTCGGCACGTCGGTCAGCACATCGGGCGCGGTCACCAGTACGTACGGAGCTGCATTGGCGAAGAGTTCCTCGAACTCCCCGCTGACGGCTTCGGGGGTGACGTTGGCATAGATCGAGTCGTATATCTGCAACGACGTGTCCGCATTGGGGATTGGTTGGCCGCTGAGGAAATGGTCGACATATCGCGAGATGTAGTCGACGTCTTGCACGGTGGCGCTGCTGTCGAACTCAGCCTGCAACTCACTTCGGTAGCCGCGTAGCGCTCGGTCGAGTTCGCCGGCGTCGAACCCGTGGCGCCGGGCTCGTTCGAACTCGGCGGTGATGGCGTCCAGCGAGGCCGGCAGCTGGTCGGGCTCGCCGCTGACCACCACAGTGGGCGCGTCGAGCCAGCGGACCATGCCGTTGTTGTACACCGAGGCGCTGGTGAACGGGGCGAGCCCACGCGAGATGTCGTCGGTCAGTCGGGTGGCGATCATGTCGAACGCAAGCGAGATCAACGTGTCGTGGCGCAGCGAGGCGATCGAGCCGTCGGCGAACCACGGGCCCGGAAGCGCGACCCCGGCATCGCCGGTGGTCGCGTCGGGATCCACCAGAACCGCCGCGGTCGGCTGGCCAACCTCTGCAAGCGGCGGGTCGGTTCGAGGTGTCGAGTCACCGCGCGCTGTCAGTGATTCGAAGCGGTCGCGGATCTCGGCCTCGATCTCGTCGACGTCGATTTCTCCGACGACCATGATTGCTGCATTGTCTGGTCGGTACCACGTGTCGTAGAACCGGCGCAGCAGCTCGGGTGTCATG
>JAYTZE010000652.1:0-1267 GCA_043742385.1 Ilumatobacteraceae bacterium | reverse complement strand
TGCTGCTGATCGATGAAGTCGATCGATCCGACGACGAGTTCGAGGCGTTCCTGTTCGAGTTGCTGGCTGAATCCGCCGTCACCATTCCCGAGCTCGGCACGATCACCGCTGCGTTCCCACCCATCGTCATCCTCACCTCGAATCGCACTCGCGATTTGCACGATGCACTGAAGCGCCGCTGCCTCTACCACTGGATCGACTATCCCGACGTCAACCGCGCCACGACCATCGTCAGGCGTCGAGTGCCGGCGGCCAGCGCTGACTTGGCCGAGAACGTCGCTGCAGCGGTGGCCAGGCTGCGAACGCTCGACGTGCAGAAGGCACCGGGAATTGCCGAGGCGATCAACTGGGTCGCAGCTCTCGACCTGCTCGGCATCGCTCTGTTCGATGGGACTGCTGTCGAGCGAACACTCGGCTCGGTCATGAAGTATCGAGAAGACCTCGATCTTGTCACCCAGCGTGGGTTCCGCTGGGTGGCGACCGGCGCGGACTAGCACATGGTCGACCTGGCAACGGTCGCGGCAACGTTTGGCGACCGCCTGCACTCGGCGGGGATCCCCGTGACGCCCGAGCGATCGGGCAGGTTCGCCGCGACGATTGGTCTCACTACGCCGGCGACCTACGAGGATGTCTACTGGGCAGCACGTATCACACTCGTCAGCGGTCGGGACCAGATCGAGCAGTTCGACCGCGTGTTCGGTCACATCTTCGGCGAGCTTGCCGACCAGGCCGACACACGCGGCGATCCGGGCTCGCCACCGGCCAGCAGCAAGCCGCCGCAACGATCCGTCAAGAGCATCGACGACCCGCAAGGCGCGGCCGGTACCGGGCGCGCCGGCGAGGATCACGGGCACGGCGACGACGAGGTCGAAGGCAAGACGCTGGCGATGACCGCGAGCAGCGACGAGTACCTGCACCAGGCCGACTACGCCGCGCTGACTCCGATGGAATTGACGAGCCTGCGGATGTTGATGACGCAGATGCGTCTGGCCCCTCCGAAGCGCATCAGGCGACGGACACAGCGATCGTCGAGGGGACGCCGCCTCGACATGCGCGCGACCATCCGCCGAAGCCGACGAACTGCGGGCGATCCTGTCGAGCGGATTCGCCGGCGCGAGACCGTGCGACCGCGACGCCTTGTCATGCTCGCCGACATATCCGGCTCGATGGAGCCCTACGCCCGCGCCTACCTACAGCTGCTGCACTGCGCGGCAGGTGGCACGAACGCCGAGACCTTTGTGTTCGCCACGCGCCTCACGCGACTGAC
>JAYTZE010000651.1:0-1268 GCA_043742385.1 Ilumatobacteraceae bacterium | reverse complement strand
GGCGCGCCCGAGATTCCCGGAGAACGACCGGTGTCATCACTGATTGCTGCCGAAGGCGGCTACCAAGACTTCATCCTCAAGGGCGGCGAGTGGGCAGTTCTGTTGCTGTCCGGTGCTGCCGCACTGGTGGCCATCGTCGTCGGCCTCCTGTTGGCGAAGAACGTCATGGCCGCCGACGAGGGCACCCCGAAGATGAAAGAAATCGCCAAGGCGATTCAAGAGGGTGCTTCGGCCTACCTTCGTCGCCAGTTCAAGACGATCGGCATGATTCTGGTGCCGCTGGCGATCATCGTGTTCCTCACCTCGACGGCGATCAAGAAGCCTGACGGCAGCGAGGCACTGAGCTTCGGCTTGGCAGGCACGTGGCGCACCCTGGCGTTCATCCTCGGCTGTTTCGCTTCGGGAGCCACCGGCTTGATCGGGATGACCCTGGCTACCCGTGGCAATGTGCGCACCGCTGCGGCCGCCAAGACCGGCTCGATGCCCAAGGCACTGACCATCGCCTTTCGCACGGGTGGCGTTGCCGGCATGTTCACCGTTGGCCTCGGTCTGCTCGGCGCAACCCTGATCATCGCTCTGTTCCAGAACACGTCGTCGGTCATCCTCATCGGCTTCGGTTTCGGCGGGTCGCTGCTGGCGCTGTTCCTACGCGTCGGCGGCGGCATCTTCACCAAGGCAGCCGACGTTGGCGCCGACCTCGTCGGCAAGATCGAAGCCGGCATTCCCGAGGACGACCCGCGCAACCCCGCGACCATCGCCGACAACGTCGGTGACAACGTCGGCGACTGCGCCGGCATGGCCGCCGACCTGTTCGAGAGCTACGAAGTCACCCTGGTGGCCTCGATCATCCTGGGTGTGGCTGCCTTCAACTCGATCGGCGCCAACCCGGCGCTCGGGCTCATCTTCCCCCTGGCAGCGCGTGCCATCGGCGTGGTCGCCTCGATCATCGGCATCTTCTTCGTCAAGGCGAAAGAGGGCGAGACCAACGCCCTGAAGCCCATCAACAAGGGTTTCCTCGTTGCCGGTTCGCTGACCCTCGTCGGCACCTTCATCGTCGCGTTCGGCTATGTCGGCAACGATTTCGACAACGCCGGCTGGAAGTGCTTCGGCGCCGTGGCCATCGGTCTGGTGCTAGCCCAGCTGATCAGTCGCCTGACCGAGTACTACACCGCGACGCACCACTCACCCGTGAAGGACATCGCCGAGGCCGCCGAGACCGGTCCGGCCACCGTCATCCTGGCGGGTACCGCCAGCGGGATGGAAAGCGC
>JAYTZE010000650.1:0-1268 GCA_043742385.1 Ilumatobacteraceae bacterium | reverse complement strand
TGGTCGCCACGCAGCCCTACACCGGCATCGACACCGTCGTCTCGCTGTTCGACGTCAGCGATGTGTCGGCACCCACACTGCTGCACCGCAGCCATCTCGAGGGCCACCTCATCGCGACACGAGCGATCGACGGCACTGCCCGTCTGGTGCTCACCTCGTCGCTCGCCACTCGCCTCCCGTTCGTGCACCCCGACCAGTTCGGCCTCGACGAGGACCGTGCGCTCGCACGCAACAAGGAGATCATCCTGCAATCGACCGTTGAAGACTGGATGCCGCGCTCGTTCGACGAATCCACCGATGGATCGTTCGGCGATATTGCAACCACACTTGATTGCTCGACCGTTGCAGCGCCGAGCGAGTTCGCCGGGCTCGGTCTGTCGTGGATCGCATCGATCGACCTGCACGGCGACGGTCAGGCCATCGGCTCGGGCGGCATCGTGTCGAACGGCGACACCGTCTACGCCTCGACGACCAGCATGTACCTCGCAACCGTGTCGTGGGATTGGTACCAGCCGCAAGGTGCGATGGTCGATGTCGCTCGCAGCTCCGAGGCGCCGCCGACACTGATCCACAAGTTCTCACTCGGTGACGGCGGCACTGCGTCGTACGTCGCATCCGGCGAAGTGCCCGGCCAGCTGTTGAACCAGTTCTCGATGAGCGAGTTCGAGGGCGACCTGCGTGTTGCGACGACATCGCAAGATTGGACAGGACAGCAAGTGTCGACCTCGGCCGTGCGAGTGCTGCGCGCCGACGGCAATGAGTTGGTGCAGATCGGCATCGTCGATGGACTTGGCGAGACCGAGCAGATCTACGCCGTTCGCTTCCTCGGCACGCAGGGCTACGTCGTCACGTTCCGCCAGACCGATCCGCTGTACGTCATCGACCTCAGTGACCCAGCGGCGCCTGTGATGACCGGAGAACTGAAGATCCCCGGCTACTCCGCATACCTGCACCCGGTCGGCGACGGCCTGCTGCTGGGCGTCGGCCAGGATGCGTCGGACCAGGGGCAGGTGCAGGGCACGCAGCTCTCACTGTTCGATGTGAGTGACCCCGCCAATCCGCAACGGTTGTCGACGCTGGCAATCGGCGGCTACAGCGAGGCCGAGTGGGATCACCACGCCTTCTTGTACTGGGCCGAGGACGGCACGATCGTGTTGCCGGTCTCGCCCGGTTGGAACGACTGCGGACCCGCCGTCGATTGTCTCGCCGGCGGCCTCACCAACTCGGCTGGCGGCGTGGTCGTCGCCCAACTGCAGGGCACGACGCTG
>JAYTZE010000649.1:0-2818 GCA_043742385.1 Ilumatobacteraceae bacterium | reverse complement strand
CGTTCATGGCGCTGTCATTGTCGAACACGTGGGACATCAACCCACTCGTCACGCTGCTGATCGTCCTGCCCGGCGCGTTCGTCGTCGGCTTTGTGCTGCAACGTGTTGTGTTCGATCGCGTTGTCGGTGTCGACCCTGCCTTCCAGATCGTGGCCACCTTCGGCCTCGGCGTGATCATCCAGAACGCCTTGCTCGAGAAGTACACCGCTGACACCCAGGGCCTGAATGTGGGCGACCTCGAGACGGCCACCATCAAGATCAATGACACCATCAGCATCGGTTGGATGCCTCTCATCACATTGCTGTGTGCGATCGGCGTGCTTGGAGGTTTGGCTCTGTTCATCAGGCACACCAAACTCGGCCGGGCCTTTCGGGCGACATCGGACGACCCCGATGCAGCACGTTTGATGGGCATCGATGTGCGTCGAGTTTTCGCCGTCGCCATGGCGTTGGCGATCGCAACTGTCGCACTGGCCGGCCTGTTACTGGGGGTCCGCGGTTCGTTCGCCCCGTTCAGTGGTCCTGAGAACTTGATCTTCGCCTTCGAGGCGGTCGTGATCGGAGGCCTCGGTTCGCTGTGGGGCACCCTCGCCGGCGGCATCACGCTAGGCGTTGCCCAACTGATCGGCAACAAGATCGACCCGCAGTGGGGTCAGCTGACGGGTCACCTCGTGTTCCTCACCGTGCTGGCGACGAGGCCAAGCGGCATGTTCGGCAAGGTGACTGTCCGATGAGCACGATCAGGGTTGTTCGCGGCACCACCACGAGCCGGGTGTTCGCGGTGGTCGCTCTGGCCGGGGTGGCGGTGCTGGCGGCGATGCCGTCGTGGGGCGAGCCGGCGACGCAACGCAAGATGGTCGAGCTGTTCACCTTGCTCGCCTTGGCGCAGATGTGGAACCTACTCGCCGGCTTTGCCGGTGTCGTCTCAGTGGGCCAGCAGGCGTTCATGGGCCTCGGCGCGTATGCGATGGTCGCGTTGGTCAACGTGCACGGCAAAGACCTGTATGCCGCAGTTCCGGTGTCGGCTCTGATTGTCGCTGTGCTGGCGATTCCAATGGGGCTGGTCGCGTTCCGGCTGCGCGGCAGTTACTTCGCCATCGGCACATGGGTTTTGGCCGAGGTCGCCAGCAAGGTCATCATCACCCGGAAGAGCCTCGGTGCCGGCGACGGTGTGTCGCTGAAGGTCAGCGACTACAGCGTCGCATCACGCCAAGATGTGACCTACTGGCTGGCAATGGGCACCGGCATCGGCTCCGTGCTGTTGGCGTACCTCGTGCTGCGCTCGCGCCTCGGATTGCAAATGCAGGCAATCCGCGACGACGAGGGCGGCGCACGTGGCCTCGGTGTCAATGTGTACCGCACCCGATTCCTGATCTGGGTCGTCGCTGCGTTCTGGACAGCGCTGGCAGCGGCCCCCTACTACATGCAGCAGTTGCGGGTGCAGCCGGTCGGAACCGGCGGCGCGTTCAGCGTGGTGTTGTGGACTGCGCCGATCATCTTCATTGTCGTGATCGGCGGAATCGGCACGATCGAGGGCCCCATCATCGGTGCTGTGTTGTACTACTTCTTGCGCGATCGATTCCAAGACCAGCAGACGCTGTACCTGATCTCCATGGGCGTGATCGCGATCGGTGTCGCGCTGTGGTTGCAAGGTGGCATCTGGGGCATCATCCGCCGCCGGTTCGGTGTTGACCTGTTTCCGGTGCGCCGCCGTCTCGTCGACTGAACCGTCGTTGCTGGATCAAGCCACCGTGGATCACAACGTTTTGGAATCGCTGAGCATCTAGCATCACCCGCAGTGAAGCTGCGCTATCCCCTGGCATCGTGCCTGCTGAGTGCCCTTGTTGTGCTGTCGCCTGCGGCAGCGCAGGTTCCAATGATCGACGCACCAGCATCGCCGTTGATGCCCGCTCAACGTGGGCGCGCCGAGGTCATCACTCCTCCAAGCCCACCAGGTTCGCCGGGAGCGACACTGGTGATCGGCGACTCGGCGATCGCCGGGTTGCGGTGGGTAAACGATGCGCGTACGGCGCTGCGCGGCAGCACCTTCGTCCTCGACGTGGAATCGTGCCGGCGGTTGATGGAAGTGTCCTGTTTTGGCCGGGAGGCCCGTCAGCCCAGCACGACGCTGGAAGCGATCACCGCCACCGCCCGCGGCTATCACACGCTGGTGATCGCCACCAGTTACAACGACGATGCGTCCGAATTTAGCGCCGCGTTCGATCCGATCATCGCTGAGGCTCGCAGGATGGGAATCCTGCGGATTGTCTGGGTGACGTCGCGCGTGCGGGCAGGATACTCCGCACCGGGCGGGCCTGCCAGCGACGACACCTCGCGCTCCAACAACGTGCTCCTGGCCGAGAGGCTGGCGACCGGCGCCTACCCCGATGTGGTCGTCGCCGACTTCAACATCTACACCCGTTTCATGTGGCACTGGTTCATCTCCGATGCGTTGCACTACACACAGGTTGGTGCATGGGGGGTTGCCGACTACCTCAGCCGCAAGCTGGCCTATCTCGATGGTCGCGCCTGCCCGGTCGCTGTTGCTCCAGGTGTCGAGGTGCAGAACCCGTGCCCCGACCCCGACGCGACTGGCCCGATTGCCGACATCCAAGCTCTGTACCCGGTGAGTCCGGTCAATTGGTTGTGCTACGAGATGGGCGACGATCGCCACCAGGTATGCGGTCCGGATCCGCGTCCGGGGGCCTAGACAATCAGGCGGTGGCCCACACCAGCAGCTCGGCACCCTGGGCACCGGCGGTGAACCGCAACGTTTGCTTGCCGGTGATGCGCACGGCGGCGCCTGTCTCGAGCGACG
>JAYTZE010000648.1:0-1270 GCA_043742385.1 Ilumatobacteraceae bacterium | reverse complement strand
CCAGGCGGGCAGCGATTGATTCGCGAGTGCGGCGCCTGCCGCGCTTTGGCCTGTTGCTGCGCAACGCCTCGAGATAATTGCGCACAGCGTTGCCCTCGTTACGGCCCTTCGCCAGAGCTGCTTTGTGTTCATCCGTCATCGGCCCTTTGGGCCCTCGTTTTGCCATGGTATGCATCATAGTTTCATATTTGTGAATCTCAATAGTTACGATCGAGGTGATGGATCTTGGCCGACTGTTCGATCTCGAGCTTCATGGCGCCGACACGTTCGTTGGAATTGGTCCGCAGTATCCGTGGGGTGGATTGTATGGTGGCCAGATCGTTGCACAGGCCTTGCGCGCCGCAGCGAGCACCGTGGAGCCTGATCTCGAAGTTCATTCGTTGCGTGCGTACTACATTCGTCGTGGCGACCACACCGAGCCCATCCGTTTCGAAGTTGACCGCATTCGCAACGGGCGGAGTTTTTCAACGCGCAGCGTGATCGCCCGCCAGGCAATTGGTGCAATTCTCAATCTCGAGGCATCCTTTCAGCGCCCCGAGCCGTCGGTTGATCTGCAGCCAATCACGATGGACAGTGACATTGCCGATCCCGAATCGCTGGTCTCTGACACCTGGACATCGTCATACGAGCGACGGTTCGTGCCGACTCGTCCTGGAGTTGGTCGCACATTGGCTTGGATGAAGGTCAATGCTGCGCTCGGTGACGATCAGTTGCTGCATCGCTGCTGGCTGGCGTATCTCTCCGATGATCTCCCCACCGATTCGATACAGGCTGCGACCGGTATCGATGTCGACGGCAGATTCGTCGCCAGCCTTGATCACACGATGTGGTTTCATCGCCCGGTGCGCTGCGACAGGTGGCATCTCTACGACTTCACGTGTCACAGCTTCGTGGGCGGCCGAGGCTTGGCCATCGGGCATGTGTTCACGGCCGACGGTCTCCACGTCGCCACCGTTGCCCAAGAGGTGTTGATGCGCGGCCACCCCGCCGCCCAGACTGACCAACATGTCTCCTGATTCACTGGCCCATCGGGTCAACTCGATCGCTCGGCTCACCGGGACGTTCACGCTGCGGTCCGGCCAGATCGCCACCGAGTACTTCGACAAGTACCGCTTCGAGGCCGACCCTGTGCTGCTCGCCGACATCGCCGCCGCGCTCGTGGCACTGTTGCCGCCCGACACCGAAGTACTCGCCGGGTTGGAGCTAGGTGGCGTGCCGATCGCCACGGCGCTGTCACTGCGCACGGGCATCCCGGCGGCGTTCGTACGCA
>JAYTZE010000647.1:0-5599 GCA_043742385.1 Ilumatobacteraceae bacterium | reverse complement strand
GGGCATTTCAGACCTTTGAAACTAGGTGTCGCCGCCCGGCGATGCGTCGCCAGGGAACCGTGAAATGATACGGGCTTCTGGGCGAAACCGGCAAACGAGGCGGCCCAAAGATCGAGCCTGAAAATTTAGGCAGAGTTGCTCTGCCACGAGTTGCGGTGACAATCGATCACGGCTTCGAGCCATTGTTCGACCCTGGCGGCCAGGGCGGGGACGGAGTACTGCTCCTCGACCCGTTGCCGGCATTCGACACGGTCGAGCTCATCGATGCGGCTCACGGCGGCGATCAGACCGTCGACATCGTCGGGTTCGACCAGAAATCCAGTTTTTCCGTCGGCGATGATCTCGGCGGGCCCGCCGCGTCGGTAGGAGATCACCGGCACACCGGTGGCCATTGCCTCGATGGCAACGTTGCCGAACGCCTCGACCCACTTCGGCGCCATCACGATCGCAGCACACCCTCCGATGGCTGCCTGCAACTCGTCGGTGGGAAGAAACCCCTCGTACGAGACGTGTGCGTACGGGTGAGCGACGATCGCCGCGTCCCACACCGAGGGATCCTGCATGAGACCCCACACCTTCAGCGGAAGCTGGGTTGCTTCTGCAACGGCGACCACGTCGTCGAGCCCCTTCTCCGGCGAGATCCGTCCGATGAACCCGAGATGCCGCGGCTCGTCGGCCGCGATGTGCATGTCGTAACGCTCGACCGCGACGCCACTGCCGATCACCGGGACGAGCTGCGAGAGCATGGGAAAAGTGTCGGCCTGCGCCTGACTATGCATCGCCACGTTGCGCGGACGCAGCGCGGCGGCTCGAATGATGGCATCGTCCATCGCATCGCTCAAGGTCGCCATGCTCACAAGATGGGCGAGCGGAGTCGTTACGAAGAATGGCGTGAGGTAGAACGGCAGCCAGTCGTAGGCAAGATTCAAGATGACGTCGAACTCGTCCTGATGCACTCGCGCCCACTCGCACATTGCCGCCAGCACCCCGTCGGCGGGGGTCGTGACCAGGGTGTCGCGATCGGCAGTATGAGCACTCGGCTGCAATGCTCCAGGGATCTGATGCACGACGGCACCGACGTGCAGTGATTCCGCAGGTGCCAACACCTCGACCTGGTGACCACGTGCTGTCAGACCGAGCACGAGGCTGTGCAGCGTCAGTTCGACCCCACCGCCCTCGCCGCTGCCCAATGGCCCGACGGGGGTCGAGATGATCAGAATTCGTTGTGATGACATCGGCCCTCCCTGCGGCGGCATTCCGGTGTCAACGACCATGCTCGTAGCATTGTTCCCGCTCGTTCATGCGTAGCCGACTTCCCACAGGCAGAGACCATGCGGTGGAGCGACCTGGCCGGCGCCCTGACGATCCTTCGCCAGCAGGATGCCGCGCATGTCGCCGGCTGGCAGCCTTCCCGCACCGGCATCGACCATCGTGCCGACGATCGCCCGCACCATCTGATGACAGAACGCATTGGCGCGGATCTCGAAGCGCAACAGACCGGCTCCGTAGTCGGTGGGTACCTCGGACCATCGCGCCAGCATGACCTTGCGTTTCATCGAGGGATCCGGCTGACCTGGAACTGCTCTCGGTCGGCGGCAGAACGACGAGAAGTCGTGCTCGCCGATCAATGGGTCACAGGTCAGTCGCAGGGTCGGCAACGACAGCGGCAGATAGACGTGCCACGAGGTCGACGCGAGGAATGCGTTGGGTTCCGGTGCATTCCACACGTCGTAGCGGTAGTGCCTCCACTTGGCTGTGAAGCGCGCGCTGAACTCGGAGGACTCCGCCCAGGCCGCCTCGCGGACTACTACTGCTGGGCCGCACATTCGGTTTACTCGCCGGAGCAACGCCTGGAGCTCGATCTCGTCCGGCAGATCGCAGCTGACGACCTGACCCCAACCGTGCACCCCTGCATCGGTGCGGCCCGCACCGACGAGATCGACCGGCTGTTGAACGATCTTCTCCACCGCCTCGCGCAGTTCACCCATGACCGTGCGTACCCCGTCGTTCTCGGCGAAGCCGTGGAATGACGTGCCGTCGTAGGCAACGGTCAGCCTTGCCCGTCGAAGCGTCACCTCGATACCTAGCACGCTGTCATAACGCTTGGGAGAATTCGGAAGCGCACAAGGTCAAAGCCTAGGCGGCTCCGGGTCAACGCTCGTAGGCCTCGACACCCTGCGCGTAGCGGCTCCGGAACAGCTCCAGCACTTCGCCAGGATCGGCATGGCGCCCGGTGATGTGCTTGGAGAAGATCATCTCGCCGTCGACGATCACATCGAAGATGCCCTTCGAACCGGTGACCAGGCGCAGCTCAGCAATGATGTGTTGATAGTCCTGCAGCAGATCGTGGGCAGCGCTCACGGCGCGCTCGAAATAGTCTCAGGGGACGCAATACGTGATCGAGATGTGATGCTTGTCCACCCTGCCAGCCTACGCGCGACGCTAGGGCTGCCCCGATTCGCTGGACACTTCGTTCTGCGTCAGTTCACAGAACGGCTGCCGGTCTGTGAGCTGACACTGAGGCTCGCCCACGGCCGAACTACCACCCGTGTACTAGGCGATCAGGACTAGACGAGTTCGATGCGCGCCATGGGGGCGTTGTCGCCTTGGCGCGGGCCGAGCTTCAAGATCCGCAGGTATCCACCGTTGCGGTCTTCGTAGCGCGGTGCGACCTCGTTGACCAACTTGTGGGTCATCTCCTTGTCGCCCAAATAGCCCTGGATCTGGCGGATGCGGTGAACTCGCATGGCACCTTCGTCCTGGGCCTTCTTGGCCTTGGTGATCAGCTTCTCGGCGATCGGTCGCAACGCCTTGGCCTTCGCTTCGGTGGTGGTGATCCCTTCAGCAGCGATCAACGACGCGGCGAGGTTGGCCATCATCAGCTTCTGGTGTTGCGAGCTACCGCCAAAGTTGCGGGCTCGGCGCGGGGTTGCTGGCATGGTCGTGTCTCCGTTTGCTTCTTAGATCAACCGCGCAGCGTCAAGCCGCGCTCGTCGAGCTTCTGCTTGACCTCATCGAGGCTCTTCTGCCCAAAGTTGGTGATGTTGAGCAGGTCGTCTTCGGTCTTGGTCAGCAGTTCGCCCACCGTGTTGATCTGGGCCCGCTTCAGGCAGTTACGCGGACGCTCGGACAGGTCGAGGTCTTCGATTGGCAGGTCGAGATCGGGCGAGGAGGCGGCCACAGCCGCGACCTCACCGAGCTCGAGGCCCTGCGGCTCGTCGCTGAGATTGGCGACGAGGTCGACCAGCGAACGCAGCGTGGCACCAGCCGAAGCCAGGGCCTCGCGAGGCGTGATCGAACCATCGGTCTCGATGTCGAGCACCAGCCGCTCGTAGTTGGTGCTCTGCTCGACTCGTGTCGGCTCGATTTCGAACATCACCCGGCGAACCGGCGAGAAGATCGCATCGATCGGCACCACGCCGATGGTGCGGTTCTGCGAATCGCGGTCGCTCGACAGGTAACCACGGCCACGGCCGACCGTGAGGTCGACGGCAAGACGCCCCTTGGTGTTGAGCGTAGCGATGTGCAGATCCGTGTTGAGGACCTCGATTTCGGTGGGGCACTTGATGTCGCCGGCAGTGATGTCGGCGGCGCCACGCACATCGAGACGCAAGACGATGTCGTCATCGCTCGTCGACGTCAGGACGATGTCCTTCAAGTTCAAGATGATGTCGGTGACATCCTCGGAGATGCCGGCGATCGTGTCGAACTCGTGCAGGGCGTCGTCGAAACGCACCGCGGTGATTGCGGCACCGGGGATCGAAGAGAGCAGGGTGCGGCGCAGCGAGTTACCGATGGTGTGGCCAAAGCCGGGCTCGAGGGGGCCGACAGCGAAACGCTGCCGATTGTTGTCTTCGTCGCCGATGGCTTCGACGGTGGGGCGCTGAATGACGAGCATGAAGGTGCCTTTGATTGCTTGGTGGGCTTCGAATTACTTGGAGTAGAGCTCGACGATGAGCGATTCGCGCACCGGGACGTCGATGTGGTCGCGCTGCGGGAGATCGCGAACGGTGACTTGCTTGCCACCGTCTCCGACTTCCAACCAGCCGACGACGTTGCGGTCGATGACGTCGAGGTTGTGCTGAATGACAATCATCTCGCGAGCTTTGGGGGGCAAACTGATGACCTCGCCCTTGCGCACTCGGTAGCTGGCGATGTTGACGCGCTTGCCGTTGACGTGGATGAGGCCGTGGCTGACGAACTGCCGAGCCTGAGGACGGGTGCTGGCCCAGCCGGCGCGGTAGACGACGTTGTCGAGGCGCTGCTCGAGGAGGCGCAACAGATTCTCACCTGTGGGGCCGGCCAAACGGACTGCCTCTTCGTACGTGTTGCGAAACTGTCGCTCGAGCACGCCGTAGATGTACTTGGCCTTCTGCTTCTCTTGTAGCTGGGCAAGGTACTCGCTGCCGGCATTGCGGCGACGGGTGCGACCGTGGGCGCCAGGCGGGAACGGACGGCGCTCAAGAGCCTTGCGACCCTTTTCATTTTCGAAGATGTTGGTGCCGAGACGGCGCGAGACGCGCACTTTCGGGCCGGTGTAACGAGCCATGGATCAGGTCCTGCGACGCTTGGGCTGACGACAGCCGTTGTGGGGTACGGGGGTGACGTCCTTGATCGAGGTGACCTCGATGCCGGTTTGTTGGATGCTGCGAACGGCGGTGTCGCGACCCGAGCCGGGACCCTTCACCTGAACCTCGACGCGACGCAAGCCGTGCTCCATCGCTGCGCGAGCTGCCTTCTCGGCAGCCATCTGGGCCGCGAACGGGGTGCTCTTGCGTGAACCCTTGAAGCCCACACCACCCGAGGAGGCCCACGAAATGACGTTGCCCTCGGTATCGGTGATCGAAACGATCGTGTTGTTGAACGAGCTCTTGATGTGAACAACACCGACGGTGACGTTCTTGCGCTCGCGCTTGCGGGGGCGACGCCCACCTGGCTTCGGCTTGGCCATTACTTCCTCACTGCCTTCTTCTTGTTGGCGACGGTCTTCTTCGGGCCCTTACGGGTACGAGCGTTGGTGTGGGTACGTTGACCACGCACCGGCAGACCCTTGCGGTGGCGCACGCCCTGGTAGCAGCCGATCTCGATCTTGCGCTTGATGTCTTGGGCCACGTCGCGACGCAGGTCGCCCTCGACGGTGAGGTTGGCATCGACCCAGACGCGGATCTTGTTGACCTCGTCCTCGGTCAGGTCACGCACACGCTGGTTGGGGTCGAGCTCGGTGTCGCCGCAGATCCGCTGCGCGGTGGGCTTGCCGATGCCGAAGATATAGGTGAGCGCGATCTCGAGCCGCTTCTCGCGGGGAATGTCAACGCCGGAAATACGTGCCATGAGATCTCTTCCTCAGCCCTGACGCTGCTTGTGACGCGGGTTTTCGCAGATCACCCTGACGCGGCCGTGCCGACGGATGACCTTGCACTTCTCACAGATTTTCTTGACGCTCGGACGAACCTTCATGGTGACTCTCAACTTGCTTTGGTAGCTGGGGATTTTCGGTTATTTGTATCGATACGTGATACGACCACGGGTGAGGTCGTACGGGGTGAGTTCCACTTGCACCTTGTCGCCAGGGAGGATTCGGATGTAGTGCATCCGCATT
>JAYTZE010000646.1:0-1271 GCA_043742385.1 Ilumatobacteraceae bacterium | reverse complement strand
GTACCGCCTGGATGTGGTCCCAATGGCCATGCGTTTCCAACACCCTGCGCACGCCCAGCCGCTGGCACAGTTCGAGCAGTTGCTCGTGCTCGTTGGCCGCATCGATCAGCACCGCGTCGCCCGTCTCGCGACAGCGCAGCACGAACACATTGTTCTCGTACGGCCCGACGACGAGGCGATGGATCTCGAGGCGGCTGTCGGCCCAGTGCAGTGTGGTCATGGGCCGACGATAGCGAGAACGGGTGTCGCTACGCTTCGCCAGTGACCGCGACCGACCCTGCACTGTGGACGACAAGCGAACAGGTGGCGGCGATTCGTCGACACGAACTCGGCAGCGTCGAGCTACTCGATGCCCAGTTGGCTCGGATCGAACGTCTCAATCCTCAGGTGAATGCGGTGTGCACCCTGTCGGTTGACGATGCCCGGGCCAGTGCGGAGGCCGCCGACGAGGCAACTGTCAATGGGCAGTCGTGGGGCGCGCTGCACGGTATATCGATCACCGTGAAGGATGCGATTGCCACGGCAGGAATCCGTTCGACCGGTGGCTCGCCTGAATTGCTCGACAACATTCCACAGCACGATGCCGAGGCCATTGCCGCAGTGAAGCGCGCCGGCGCGATCGTCTTCGGCAAGACCAACCTTCCGCTGTGGTCGGGCGACCTGCAGACGTTCAACGAGATGTTCGGTACCACCAACAATCCGTGGGATCTGAGCCGGGTGCCCGGCGGGTCGTCGGGTGGTGCCGCTGCGGCCGTGGCGTGCGGCATGACGAGTTTCGAGGTCGGCACCGACATCGGTGGATCGGTGCGCGTGCCGGCGGCGTTCTGCGGTGTGTATGGCCATAAGCCGTCGTTCGGTGTGATCCCGACTTTGGGTTACATCGACGAACCGAACGGCGGTGTGACCGAGAGCGACGTGAATGTCTTCGGACCAATCGCTCGCAGCGCCGATGACCTTGCCTTGTTGATGAACGTGCTCGCCGGTCCGACTTCCGATCGAGCCGTTGGTTGGCATCTCGATCTGCCGCGTGCAGACATCGACGACCTGCGTTCGTTGCGAGTGGCGACGTGGTTCGACGAGCCGTCGACCCCTATGGATGCGGAGATGGTGGCTGTGCTCGATGGCGTCGCCGATCGCCTGGTCGAGGCAGGCGTGGCGGTCGACCGCACCGATCGTCCACGGATCGACTTCACCGAGGCGTGGCACGCTGGGGGCTGGATCATCGGAGCGGCCGTCGGCGTCAACGACAGCGACAGCGGTGTCAATCACAA
>JAYTZE010000645.1:0-2822 GCA_043742385.1 Ilumatobacteraceae bacterium | reverse complement strand
TACGACTGTGATCGGCTTCGATCAGTGTGTTCGGACCCGGATACGCGGCGAGCGGTGCAGACCGAACTCAACAGGGCCTTTCTCGTAGGCCCAGGGATCGTGGTGTTCAAACGTGCGTTTGCCGACACGTCGATCGTCGACGCGGTCACCGTCGCCTTCAACGCGATGATCGCCGAGCAGCACACCTTTGGAATGGTTTCCGGCGACCACTACGCCAAGCCCGGCGACAACGACCGGGTGTGGAACGCACTCGAGAAGTTGGCAGTCACCGCTCCCGACGAGTTCGTCGCCTACTACGCCAACGATATCCTGTCGATGGCCTCAGCGGCATGGCTGGGGCCAGGCTTCACCTTCACGTCGCAGGTCAACGTGGTGAACCCCGGCGGAGCAGCCCAGAAGCCACACCGCGACTATCACCTCGGGTTCATGACCGTTGCCGTGGCCGAGCAGTACCCGGCCCACGTCCACCACCTTTCGGCGGCGCTGACACTTCAGGGAGCAGTCGCCCACTGCGACATGCCGGTCGAGAGCGGTCCGACGATGTACCTGCCCCATGCACAGAAGTATCTGCACGGGTACCTGGCATGGTGGCGGCCGGAGTTTCGTGCGTACTTCGAGCAGCACTACACGCAGTTGCCGCTGATGAAGGGCGACGCAGTGTTCTTCAACCCAGCGCTCTTCCACGCTGCGGGAACCAATCGCACCACCAACGTGCATCGCATGGCCAACTTGCTGCAGATCAACTCTCCTCTCGGCAAGTGCCTGGAGAGCATCGATCACGAGCGGATGTGCAATGCCGTGTACCCGTCGCTGTTGAAGTTCAAGGCGTCGGGCGCATCAGCCGTCGAGGTCGACAACGCCGTCGGTGCCTGTGCCAACGGGTACGCATTCCCCACCAACCTCGACCGTGACCAGCCGCTGGTCGGACTCACCAACGACGCACAGGTCGATGTCGTGCGCCGCGCCATCGCCGAGGAGTGGAGTTCCGACGCCTTGCGCAGCGAACTCCGCGCCTACGCCGAACGGCGGATCACGCACGGCGAGTTCGCCTCTTGAAGAAGCCCGCACTCCGCCAACTCGACCTCGTCGACAAGGCGTCGATCCCGCTGTTCGCGGTGACGATGCTGGCGGAATATGCGGCCCTACGCCATGTGCCGAAACGAACCCTCGGCGATCTGTACGACGCCGACGAGCAGACCTTGTCAGGCACGCAGGTGCCGCCCGACCCATTGGTGCCACTCGGATACGAACGCAAGGACACCGTCGCCAGCCTGGCAATGCTGGCCGGCAACATCGCCTTCGGCTTCGCCACGCTGTCGGCATTCAGCCGGGTCGAGCGCTTTCTGTTCAAACACCGCATCGCCAACGTTGGCCTGCGACGCGGCTCAATCGCATCGGCGATGGTGCTGTGGGACTTCCTCTACTACTGGGACCATCGGTGGATGCACGAGGTACGCCTGCTGTGGGCCAACCACGTGACGCATCACAGCGGCGAGCGCTACAACCTGTCGACGGCGTTGCGTCAACCGTGGTCGGGGTTTCTGACCTTCTGGGTGTTCGCTCCCATGCCGCTGCTCGGCTTCCCAACCGCCAAGACGATGAAGGCCGGCCAGTTGAATCTGCTGTACCAGTTCTGGATCCACACCGAAGCCATCGACCGCCTGCCCAATCCGGTCGAGAAGGTGTTCAACACCCCGTCGCACCACCGCGGCCACCATGGCGCCAACGAGCAGTACCTCGACAAGAACTATGGCGGGATCCTGATCCTGTGGGACAAGCTGTTCGGCACCTTTGAACCCGAGGTGCGGCGGGTGAAGTACGGCTTGACCAAGAACATCCACACCTACAACCCGTTGCGCATCGCCTATCACGAGATGGCCGACATCGCCCGCGACGCTCGCTCTGCCAGCGGGCTGCGCCGCAAGTTGGGCCATGTGTTCGGCCGCCCCGGTTGGACCCCGACCCGCTGAACCGCGTCAGTCGCGGCTGATCAACGTGAAGGATTGCGCGTCGAGGTCGGCATCTGTCCACTCCCCGTGGCGAACCAGACCGGCAGCCAACGCGCCGATCGCATCGGCACTCTTTGCTGCATAGCCATTGCCGCCGACGGCCATCACCAGACCTGGCTCGACAATCTCGAGGTACGGCAGCTTGGTGGGCGTGTCGGGGATGAGGCACGGCTTCGTCACCCAGGCCTCGACCTGCAACCCGGGCAGCACACCGAGCAGTAGAGCGCTCAGCCAGTCGAGGTCCGCTTCGTGCTGCGTGCCGGTCATCCAGTCCCGACGTTCCCGTGGCGAGAGGATCCACTCGTCGTGGCGCGTCGCTCCCAACTTCACATACACGTGCCCGTCGGGATACTCCGTCGGCGGGACGATGTAGAGATGATCACCAACGTCGTCGACAATGATCGACGGCAGGTCAGCGAGCCTCGATTGCTCGTCGCTCGACAACCTGGCCATCAGCACGGTCTCGGCGACAACGTCGATCAATGGCCGACGTGCCAGACCGGCCAATTCGTCGGCGTGCGGGCCGGCGGCGATCACTACCTGGGCGGCGCCGACCACGGATCCGTCGGTGGTGCGTACCAGCCATCCACCCCCCGCCCTGCTCTCGACGCCGACCACCTGCTCGCCCACGACGTCGGCACCGTGTTGCCGGGCAACAGCAAGCTGTGCGGCGAGCATTCGCCGAGGATCGATGAAGCCACCCGGCGCCGGCTCGCGCAGCACGGTGGCCCCCGCCGGCATCGAGATTCGGTCATCGCCGAACGGCTCACCCGGTTCGCACCGTTCGAAGTCGACGCCCAAGCCGCTGGCGAC
>JAYTZE010000644.1:0-2822 GCA_043742385.1 Ilumatobacteraceae bacterium | reverse complement strand
GGGCGCGCGCAGCCGGTGTCGACCTTGTTGCCGACCCGTATGTCTTCACCGACGCCGCCGATGGTTCGGAGCCGTGGAAGCCCGATGCGGTGTCGAGGTACTTCGCTCGATTGCGAGCGCGGATCGGTCTGGAGCATCTCGACTTTCACTACCTGCGCAAGTTCATGGAGACCTACGGCCAGGAGATGGGCTACTCGGTTACCCAAGTGGCAATGCGCGCTGGCCACGATCCAACGGTCGCGGCGAAGCACTACAGCGGAAGAGTGGCGGAAACGGATCGCGCATTGGCGAAGGCGGTGGCTTCGCTTCTGATGCCGTCGGGTGACTAATGCCGCGCTGCGACGCGCCGCCTCGATCGAGCGAAGAACGTCTAGCAGCAGCGGGGCGCTTGTCGATGAATACGACCAAGTTCCGAACCGGCACCGTGGCAAGCTCGCGGAGTGCGTCCGCCCGTTTTGACACGGCACGCTGCTCCTGTCGCTCACCCGAGCAGAAAGCCCGGTCCGGCGCGCCCGCGCAAGAGCGATCAACGGCACAGAACACCAGGCAGTTCTGTGCGCTCCCCTTCAACGAACGGTGACTAGTGGGACGGCCTCGGATCGCGACGTGAGCGGGGGCGGTTGACGATCTGGCGCAACGGTGTGCACGTCGCTCATGTCAGCTCGATGCGGATCGAGTCGAGCACGGCGGCGAATTCGGCGCGGGCGTCTTCCGATGGTCCCGCCATCGCCATCGCCCCCGTGGTCACCGACGGGAGCAGTCTCGTGTGGATGACGACGACCGTGCCGTCGATGTCGAGGACCCACAAGGTCTCGACCTCACCCGGTTTGTAGAGCTCAAGGAGTCCCTTTTCGTACCCCTCCCAGCTTCGGAACTTGGGCAACCCCGAACCCCAGTTCGCCGGCGGTGTTCTCGGCCCATACACCCCGGGGTCGCAGTTCGAGATGTCGGCAGGGACGGTGCGTTGGAATGCTTTGCCGGCGTAGCCGTCGACGGAGATGTCCGACGGAGCGGTCACGTCGGCCCATCCCCGCTGCTCACTGAGCGCGGCGACAAGGCTGTCGACGGTCGCCACGGGCCCCGGGTCAGGGTGAGGAAACCTTGCCCCTTGCCAGATCCCGTTATCGTCTGCCGCGGGCCCCGGGTAGCAGGCGTTCGAGAACACGGCGTACGGTCGGCTGAACAGGATCCAGCCGATGGCATTCTGCCGAATGCCCGGACCGTGTTGGTTGGACCACCCAGCGCCGATGGTGAACAAGATCCGCGCCGTCGGCTTTCCGGTGACCTCATCGACGAAGTACGTCCCGGGCTCGAGCAGCTCGCCGGTCGTCGTCGCGTTGAGCAGCGCTCGCGGAAATGGCGTCGGGGGCACGGTCGTAGACGGTTCGTCGGATGGCGTCGCGTCATCGGCATCACGGATCACCACGAAGGCGATCGCGACCACGGCGGCTGCGGCGGCCAGGATGCCGGCGACCACGACCCGCATCGGCCTCGTCTGCCGGGGCTTGGTTGGGTCCGTAGTCTTGACATCGATCATGGTCACGACCTCCTCCGTCAACTGAACGGGCGACGATGTGTCCGAGGCGTGCATGTGGTCGAGAACGCGCGACCATGTGTCTGGGACGGGGACGTGGTCGAGAACCTTGAATCGGTCCGCCACCACGGTGTCGAAGTCGTCATGCATGCTCGGCCTCCTTGATCGTGTGGCGCAGCGTGGCGTGGGCCCGATGCAGCTGCACCCGCACGGTGCCTGCACTGGTCCCGAGCAGCTCGCCGATCTCGGGTGATGTGTATTCGCCGACGTACCGCAGCGCGACGCAGGCCCGCTGTTGCGGGGACAGGTCGGCCAACAGGCCCAAGAACTCGGCGATCGAATCGGTCGGTGCTGTGGGGCCCTCCGCCGGCCGGACATCGTTGGCGAGCGATCTCGCCGCCAGCAGACCCGAGGCGATGTGGAACGCGCTGCGCCACACCCATGCGGCGACATCGTCGACGGCGTCGGCCCGCCGCAGGACCTGGGCGAAGGCTTCGGCCTCGGCGTCGCTGGCCAGCTCGGCGTCACCCGTGTACGACAGCAGCGAGCGCCACAGGCGGCGGTGCACGGAGCGGTACACCGCGTCCACCCGGTTCTGATCGCTCACATCGCCCATCATCACCCTTATAGGGCTCCGACGGGGCAGATTCGTTAACACGGCTGCTCACATTTTCCCGCAGATGTCGCCGCGGTCGAGATAGCGCCGCGCTCCGATTGCCCGTTATGGAGCACTATGCACCGGTGCGGCTGATCCATCGACTCCGTATGGGCACACTGCTCGGAGGCGGTGTGGCCGCGCTCGCGATCCTGGCGGGGTGCACACCTGAGATCAATGGAGTAACCAGCGTCGGGGTCGACGCCCGCGGAGGCCTCATCGGCTACATCCAGATGTGCGGTCATCATGTCGACGGAGCGACGTTCTACGACACAGGGGGATTCAACGGCAAGACCAAGGGTTCCTGGTCAACGACCGCGCCGGTCACCGACTTCGCGAAGTGGTCGCTTGAAAGCCCAACCGACGGGTGGACCACGAGCGGGAGCTACATGCCTCCGAGTGGCGACCACGAATACTCACTCTACGGATGGACGACGGACAACAGTGCTTCCGCAGAACATGTGACCTTCCACTTGTCCGATGTCTCAGGTCTTGCACCGGGCGAGGTTCTCTACACCCAAGCTGGCAAGCTCGTACGGAGGACGGAGGAGGAGGAGTTTCGACACAAGGCCTGTGCCCAATGACGCGGCCATCTTCCCACGCATGACTGCCGATCTGATCGCGTCAGGAATT
>JAYTZE010000643.1:0-11246 GCA_043742385.1 Ilumatobacteraceae bacterium | reverse complement strand
TCACCTCGGCACGGCCCAGGGCTGGTCGCTTGGCTGTGCCGGCAAAGATCACGTCGTCCATCTTCTGGCTACGCACCGCGCTGGGCGCCTGCGCGCCGAGTACCCATGCGATCGCGTCGACCACGTTCGACTTTCCTGAGCCATTGGGCCCGACCACGACAGTGACCCCCGGCTCGAGCTGCAGGGTGGTCGCGTCGGCGAACGATTTGAATCCTTTGAGGGTCAGCGACTTCAAGAACACGGCGCTCGCGACCATAGCCGCGGCAGCCCCATCACCCTAAGAACCCCACCCTGTCGATCGCTGCCCTCGCCGTGCGGCACTCATTGTCAGCTCCCAGAACGGCTGTCGCTCTGGGAGCTGACACAGACGAGTGCCCTGGTCACCGGGACGGCTAGCGCTGGCAGCGGGGGCAGAAGCACGTCGATCTGCCGCCGGAAACCACGCGCACGATCTCGGCCCGCTGGCAGGTCAGGCAACGTTGACCGGCTCGGTCGTACACCCGATGGTCGAGCTGGAAGCTGCCCCCGTCACCCATCACATCGACGTATTGAGTGTCCGACAGTGTGCTGCCGCCTGCCTCGATTGCTGACGACAGGATGGAATGGATCGCTTCGTGCAGGCGATGCACTTCGGCGGGCTTCACCGTGTTGGAGAGACGGTCCGGGCGCAGCCGCGCCCGATGGAGGATCTCGTCGCAGTAGATGTTGCCGATGCCGGCGATCACATGTTGGTCGAGCAGCAAAGGCTTCAGCTGCCGTGCCCGATTGCGCACAATGCCCGAGAGTTGTACGACCGACAGACCATCCGTGATCGGGTCGACACCGAGGCGAGCTAGCTCGGGCAACTCGACCTCGACATGATCAGGGTCGAAGACAACCATCTCGCCGAATGTGCGCGGGTCGACGAACCACAACTCCTGCGCAGGCGGGCCGGCGAGGTGCAACACAACATGAGTGTGATCGGGCCGCTGCGAACCAGCCTCGCTGACCAGGACTCTCCCGCTCATGCGCAGGTGAATCATCAACGCATCGCCAGTGTCGAGTGCGCACACGATGTACTTGCCGCGGCGCGCGATCGAGTTGATCGTTGCGCCAGTGAGGCCGTCGATCAAGGCTTGTCGGGACGTTCGACGCACGGTTCGTTCACGGCCGACCTCCACTCGGTCGATGCGACGACCGACGACGAACGAGACCATCCCGCGCCGAACGGTTTCTACCTCGGGCAGTTCCGGCACGTCTAACCCTCTGCGGCGAGCGCGTCGTACGCTTCGGATGCGGCCTGTTGCTCGGCCAGCTTCTTCGATTTACCCTCGCCCGCGCCCAACGCCGTGCCATCCACCAGCACTGTCGCCTTGAACGTCTTGGAATGGTCTGGCCCAGATTCGGTCAGCAGATACACAGGGGCCGTGTCGTACAGCCGAGCTGTGAGCTCCTGGAGCACGGTCTTGTGATCCAGTCGGTCGAGTTGGCCAGCGGCAACATCGAGCCGTTCGCTGAACAGCCGGGCTACCAACGCCTTGGCGGCGTCGACGCCGCCATCGAGGTAGACCGCGCCCAGCACCGCCTCGAACGCATCAGAAAGTATTGACGGCTTTTGCCGACCGCCAGCGGCATCCTCCCCCCTGCCGAGGAGCAGCCACTCGCCAAGGCCGATGCTCTCGGCGACCTCCGCCAATGCGGTCGCGTTGACCACGCTCTTGCGAAGGTCAGTGAGCTTGCCCTCCGGGAGATCGCCGTGGCGCCGATAGGCAATTTCGGCAACGACCCAGCCGAGTACCGCATCGCCGAGAAACTCGAGGCGTTCGTTGGAAGGCTGACCTCCAACCTCGGCACACCACGACCGGTGCGCCAGCGCTCGTCGAAGCAGCGAAAGGTCCGCAAAGTCGTAGCCGAGCCGTCCGCTGAGCGTCTCGAGGCCGTCCGTGACGTCGGTCGCGCTCACGCTTCCCGGACGCGGTCGTAGACGTAATCGACAGCATCGCGCACCGTCTTCAGATCGATGAGATCTTCATCCTCGATCCGGAAGCCGACGGAACGCTCACTGAGGTCTTCCTCCAAGGCCTCGACCAGTTCGATGAGCGCGAGCGAATCGGCATCGAGATCGTCGACGAACGACTGACCCTCGAAGATGGTCGTTGGCTCGATTTCGAGAATGTCGGCGAGGTTGGCTCGAACAATCTCGAAGACTTCGTTGCGGTCGAGCGGACCCTGTTCGACGTCGGTCTCGGCAGGCACGGGTACACACTCCTCGGTGTTGTGAACAGCGCGGGAGCCTAGCGCCTCAGGGGCCATGCAATAGGTCAATACATGGCCTAGTCGTGCAGGGCAATCGCGGCGCGAATCTCATCGACGAGGCGGTGCTCGACCATTTCGTGACCAAGTTTGATGGCATTGAGGATCGCCTGTGCGTTGGACGAACCGTGACTGATGATGCACACGCCCTCGACGCCCAGCAACATTGCGCCACCGTAGGTATCGGGACTGACCTGCGCGTACAACGGCAGCAGGGCCGGCAACAAGGCGTCGGCGTGCGGCTTGTAGTGCTCCTCCGCGCCGAACGCTTCGAGGAGCGCGGTGAGGATGACTTTCAGCCCGCCCTCGAGTGCCTTCAACACGACATTGCCGGTGAAACCGTCGGTCACGATCACATCGGCGGTCTTCTTCATCACGTCGCGACCTTCGACGTTGCCGATGAAGTCGATTCCAGGGGCACGCGACAGCAGTTCAAATGCTTCCTTGCGCAACGTGTCGCCTTTGCCCGGTTCCTCGCCGATCGACAACAGGCCAACCGACGGACGAGCGATGCCGAAACGTTGATGGGCGTAGACGGAGCCCATCTGACCGAACTGCACCAACCATTCCGGCTGCACCTCGGCATTCGCACCCGCGTCGAGCAAGATGTTGGGAGTGTGGCCGGGCACCGGGATCGGCGTGGCGATCGCCGGGCGGCTGACGCCTTTGATGCGACCCATGCGCAACAGCGCCGAAGCCATTGTTGCACCGGTGTTGCCCGCCGAGACCATGGCTGATGCCTTGCCGTCGCGCACCGCCTCGGCAGCACGCACCAAGGTCGAGTCCTTCTTTCGACGCACGCCCTGCGCAGGGTCGTCGTCCATGGTGATGACCTCAGAGGCCACGATCAGGTCAAGGCCGCCGCGACCCGTGAGTCCCTCGGGGCCCACGAGTACCACAGGAATGCCGAGGGCAGTGGCAGCGTGAGCACCGGCGACGATCTCGCCTGGCGCCCGATCACCGCCCATCGCATCAACGGCGATCGGCAACATCGAGTGTGTGTGGATCAGCCGACGTCGATGGCGACGCGGTCTTTGTACCAACCGCATGCCGGGCACACCGTGTGCGGCAGCTTGGCGGCGGCACAACGTGGGCACACGCTGCGCGACGGCGCCGACAGCTTCCACGCGCCAGCACGATGGCTCCGCGTCTTCATCTTCGACTTCTTCTTCTTGGGAACGGCCACAGCAGTCTTCCTTGACGAAACGAGCTACGAGAGGTTAGCGGGAGCGCGGCCGTTGCGGCTACTGCTCCGGCAGATTCGCCTTCAGCTGGCTCAATGCATCCCATCGGGGATCCCCGACGACGCCGACGCAGTCGCAACTCGCGGAATTGAGGTCGATTCCGCAGGTTGGGCACAGTCCGGCACAATCCGGGCGACACAACGGCGCCACTGGCGCATCGAGCAAGATGTTCTCACGGATCATCCGGGCAAGGTCGATCTGGTCGCCGATGATCTCGAAGGCGTCGGGATCGGTGACCACGTGCTGGTACAGCTCCCGAACATCGCACAGGACCTCGCCGCTGGCTGGGGCGAGGCAGCGCCGGCACGAGTCAGCCCACGGCGCCCGCAGTTGGCCATCGACCACGATGCCGTCCGTCAACGATTCCAATCGCAGCGCCACATGCACCGTTGCGTCGACGTCGAACTTGCCGTCGACGATGCCCAGCCCGAAAATGGTCGGCTCCAGGCTCACGTGCCGCTCCGAACCCGGTCGGCGCAACAACTCGGCGGCGTTGATCAGCAGCGCGTTGGACATGGTGTGCAGGTTAACGCCGAGCGTGGTTCAGCGATCTTGGTCGAAGAAGCCCTTGGTCGGATCGTCTTCCTCGACGACCTCCTCGCCGCGGTGCTCGCCGATCGACAACCGCGAGCGACCTGCGTGCACGGTCTTTTGCAGCTTGTCGAGGAGAATTTCGAAGCTGCCCAACCGTTGGTCGAGGAAGTCTTCGGTCTCATGCCGCAGGCGACGCGAGTCGGCGTCGGCAGCCTCGCTGATCTGCCGGGCACGTTGCTCGGCTGCTCGCACCACTTCCGTACGTTGCACCATGCGCTCGGCCTGCACACGGGCGGCCTCGAGCAGTTCGTCGGCCTCGCGGCGCGTCTTGGAGACGAACTCCTGACGCTCCTTGATCATCCATCGCGCCTGGCGCATCTCGTCGGGCAGGCGATGCAACGACTCCTCGAGCAGTTCGATGATCTCGTCGCGGTCAATGCGCGGTGACGACGACAGTGGCATGGTCGGGGCAGACGCGATGATATCGATCGCTCTGCGCAACAAGGTTTCGGCATCGCCGACGTAGCCATTCGTGCTGCGCACGAAGGCGTCGGAATCGTCGAACTCCTCATCGTCTTCGAACTCGTCGTGCTTGTCGTCGTACGTCATTTCTGCAGCCAAGATAGGCCTCAAAAGTCCTCGTCGCGTGGATGCACTCGCGACAATTGGGCGGCGACGGGCAGCGGAACGAGTGCCGAGACATCGCCGCCGTAGTGGGCAATCTCACGAATGAAGCGGCTGCTGATCGACACCAATGCCGGCTTACAGGGCAGATACACGGTCCTGACTCCGCTGACCGCGTGGTTCGTGTGCGCCATCTGCTGCTCGACCTCGAAGTCGCCCCCTGTGCGCAATCCCTTGACAATGAACGCCGCGGCGACCTCGCGGGCAGCATCTACGGCCAGGCCACCGAAGGCGATGACCTTGACCGATGGCATATAGGCGATGCTGTTGCGGATCATCTCGACCCGCTCGTCGAGGGTGAACATGCCGCTGGGCTTTGTCGGGTTGTGCATCACCCCGACGACGACTTCGCCGAACAGCGCCACCGACTGCTCGATGACATCGAGGTGGCCGAGATGAAAGGGATCGAAGCTGCCCGGATACAGCACGGTGGTCATGGGAGGGGTGATTCGAGGGGCCATGCGCCGACTCACGCTACTCGTTGGAGCTGAGTAACCCAGGTGCGCCCGTAGCGCTTTGACTTCAGTGCTTCCCACCCGAGAGGCGGCTCGATCTGGTGGTCGGCCTCGGCCACTACGTAGGGCACCTGCAGCACAGCCAGCAGATGATCCCAGCCGGCGAACTCGTACGGCGGATCGATCAGGGCGAGATCAATGCCCCGGAGGGCCGGTATCCATGCCGGAACGTCGGACGTCACCACAGTCGTGCGCTGCGCCAAGCCGAGCGCATCAATGTTGGCCCGCAACGCCTGGAGTGCAGCCCGGTCACGTTCGACGAACACGCACGACTCGGCGCCACGCGACAGCGCCTCGATGCCGAGCGCGCCCGAGCCGGCGAACAGGTCGGCTACGGCTGCCCCATCGATCAGACCGGCGCTGTCGAGGGAGTTGAACACCGCCTGGCGCACCTTGTCGGTGGTCGGACGGGTGGCCAATCCGGCTGGAACTACCAGCTTGCGGCCGCCGAATTCCCCGGAAACGACCCGAATCACGGCTGAGCCCCTATGGCAACGGCGCCCCCGATAATGACCTGGTCGAGCAATGGCGCACCCACGGCAAGGCACAGCTCGTCAGGGTGCAGGCAGTCGAGAATGATCAGATCGCCGCGCTTGCCGATGTCGAGCGAGCCGCCCGACGACTGCCGACCGAGGCTGTAGGCAGCATTGAGCGTCGCTCCGACGATCACCTCGCCAGGGGTCATGCGGAACCAAGGCGCGGCAGTCGCCACGGTGTTGAGCAGCGACGTCGCATGGATCGAGGAGCAGAAGTCGGTGGCAACGGCGACGGGTACCTCGTTGTCGATGAACAACCGAGCATTGGCACGTTCGCTCGTCATGTAGACGAGTTCGGCCATCGGCAGGATCACGGCGACCGTATCGGTGCGTCCAACCTGACGAATCTCGTCAGCCGGCGTGTACGTGAGATGTTCGGCCGAGACGGCACCGCCCTCGACGGCGGTGACCCAGCCCCGAGACGGCGCCCAGGCGTCGGCGTGAACCCGAACCGGCAACCCGACCTCGCGGCTGCGGCGCATCAATCGCAGCGCCTGATCTGGAGTGAAGTAACCCTGCTCGACGGTGACGTCCTGGAACTCGGCAATACCTTGCGCGACTACGGCGGTCAGCATCTCACCTTCGATCAAATCGGTGTACCGATCGGCCCGCTCCCCAGCATCGCCATCGAGGTCGCGCGGTACGACGTGTGCACCGAGGAATGTGATCACCAACTGCATCGGGCTCAGCGGTCGGGCCTGCCGAAGCAGCTCCAGCCCGCGCAGTTCCTCCGCCACGGTCAACCCGTAGCCTGACTTCACCTCCAGCGCCGTCACTCCACCGGCCGCGATCCGGCGAAGTGTCGTTCCCAGCCTCGTCAGCAATTCACCGTCGCCGGCATTGCGGGTGGCCACCACGCTCGACCAGATGCCGCCACCCCGTGCCGCAACCTCGGCCAGCGACACACCACCCAACCGTTCGGCGTACTCATGGTGTCGATCGCCTGCGAACAGGGGATGACTGTGGCATTCGACAAGCCCGGGTAAGACGCAACGCCCGCGCGCATCGATCGTCGGCACATGGTCGCCGTGATTCGCAAGCACGTCGGCGGTCGTTCCCACCGCCACGATCACGCCGTCTCGGATGGCCACTGCCCCATCGGCGACTAGGTCCAACTCGCCCTGTGTCGCACCGCGCCGCGCTTCACCGCGATCGCGAATACGAGCCAGCGACGTCGCGTGTACGACGTTGAGATCGCTCACTGGCAGAACTCGCGTATGAGCTCCTCGTAGACATCGACCGCTTGCAGGTACTGCGCCTCGTAGACGAACTCGTCGGGGAAGTTGTAGGGCGGGTCACCGGGTCCAAAGTTGACGCCGCTCACCCCAAACTGATCTAACGTCACCAGGTCACACCAAAAGGGCACACCCTGGTAGGCCGGCTCGCCGGACATCACCGAGCGCACTGCTCGATCGAGTGACTGCACGATCGGTGCATCGGCTGCGATCTCGTACGGGTGCCTCGGGCCCGACAGCCAATGCTCGCTGAACTCGACCGTGGCGTCGATACGAGAATCGACTGTGGTGCGCAATTCCTCGATCATCCGCTCGACTTGGCGCTTGACATCGTGAGGATCCTGACTGGGCAACAACCTGATGTCGAGCGTGATCGTGCACCGATCAGGCACCTGATTGTGCTTCGTGCCTCCGCTGATGGTGCCGATGTTGAGGATCGGTCCGCCGGGCAGCAATGGGTGCGGCTCGTATGGCATCGTCGATTCCAACTCGCGCAGCCCCGCCAGGATCGGCTCCATCGTCTCGATGGCGTTGACGCCCAGGTGCTTGTACGTCGTGTGGGCCTGCCGACCGCGGGTGGTGATCTTCAGATACGCGGCGCCGCGATGGGCGATTCCGATGGTGTTGCTCGACGGCTCACAATCGATCGCCGCGTCGCCGAGGAATCCGGCAGCGCACAGTGACCGCGTTCCGACGCCGCCCTCGAAATGACACGACACGCCATGGAACACGACGTCGCCGCGAAGCCGGTGATCGCTGGCAGCGATTCGTCGAACAGCGGCTGCCGCTGCGGCAGTGCCCGCCTTCATGTCGGCGATGCCCGCGCCGTACACCTTGCCGTTCTCCAACGCCGCCGCGAACGGGTCTCGCGTCCAGTCTTCGCTGAGTTCGTAGATGTCGAGATGACCGTTGAGGACCAGCGATTTCCCACCCCCCGTACCCTTCAGGCGCGCTCCGACCGATGGTCGGCCGGGCCGCGATTCGACCAATTCGACTTCGCATTCCCACGCACTCAATCGATCGGCAAGGAACTCGGCGAGTCGCCGCTCCTTGCCCCAGATCGAGTCGATCGAGCAGACGTCGATCAGCAACTCTGTGTCAGCGTGCACCTCACGCTCCTGCGGCGGCCTGATCGAACGGCGTCGAACCACTGCGGGCCTTCTTCGCCGAGAATCCCTTGCCCATCGCCATGTCGGCCAGGCGTTGCACGTACAGGTCGTCACGGAAATGGAGAGTGAAGGTGCGCGCATCGCGCATCATCTGACCAAGCGGGTAGCGCTCGTGGGCGGCGCGCGCACCGACGATGTCGAAACCCTGATACGGGATGTCGAGCACCGCATTCTTCGCCAGGTGCATGGTTCGGATCGCGTCGGCCTCGCACTCATCGGGATCGTCGCCGCGGTCGAGCCGGGCCGCTGTCGAACGCAGCGCGCTGCGCGCTGCAAACAGTTGAGCATCCATGCGTCCCACCCGCACCTTGACCGCCTCCGACGAACTGAGGTCGTCACGACTGGCGACATAGCCGGCGATGAAGTCAAAAGCACCCTGTGCGGTTCCGAGGTGATTGGCGGCATAGCCGCACGAGAACGTGCGGGGATCGTTGTTGATCCACCCTCCTGGCTCGCCAACGACATCGTCGGCGGGTACGAACACGTTCTCGAATGCAACACTGCACGAGACTGTCGACCGCATACCGAGCATGTGCCAATCATCGAGCAATGTGACTCCGGGGGCGTCGGTCGGTACGACAGCGAACACCATGCGCGACGCATACGCGCCGTCGCCCTCGACCGCGCACCACACGATCAGATATCTGGCGATGGCCGCCACCGACGCGAATGCCTTTCGCGTGGTCAGGCGGTAGCCGCCGGCGACCGCGGTCAGCTCTGAAGCCAACGCCTCAGCACCGTTTTCGTAGAGGTGCGCCTCGGAGCCGAGAGATGCCAGGTATGCACCGTCGACGATCTGGGGCATGTAGCGGTCGCGCTGCGCCGGCGTTGAGTGAAACCCGATGATTCCTGCCGCGTGATTGTGCACCTGCAACAACTGGGCGGTGTTCGTGTCCCAATACGCCATGCGTTCGAGGAGCCGATACAGGCCGCTGAAGTTGCCGGGCAACCAGTAGCCGAACCCGCCGTACTCGGTCGGCACCGTCAGACGATGGAGACCGACATCTTTCGCCTCGGATAAATTCTCGTAGGGGAATGTCGACGTCCTGTCGTTCTCGGCCATCCGCTGGCGCCATACGGGGCCCAGTTCTTCAACGGCCGCAAGCAATCGATCCGTGGAAGTGTCGTCTGGGGGCAACGTCACACTGTTGTCCATACTCGGGTTCTCCATGTGCGTAGGTTTAGCCCTCAGCGATCGGGTCGACACATATCTGTTGGACGAGGCTGCAGAGGAAACGCTCGCAGCGCAGCAGTTGATCGACCGTCACGTACTCGTCGGGGCGGTGGGCGACGGCAATATCGCCTGGCCCGCAGATCACCACCGACGCGTCGAGCGCCTCGGCGAACAGACCGCCTTCGGTGCCGTACCCGATCGAAGTTGCCGGTCCAGCGTCGGCGATCCGCTCGACAATGCGCAGCCATGGATCATCGGACGGTGTTCGCAGGGCCGGGTAGCGCGTGATCTCGGTGAGGGTTGCGTTCTGGCGATCGATGGCCTGTATGAACGGTTCGAGTACGGCGTCAGGATCGTGATCGGCGGTGTGTCGCACTTCGAAGCTGAACGAACACCGGTCGGCGATGACATTGAGCGCCGTGCCCCCAGCGATCGTGCCGCAGTTGAATGTCACCTCTGGCTCGCCAAGTGGACGGTAGCGCTGCTGCAGATCTTCGAGCGCACCCAGCAACCGTGCTGCCGCTGCAATGGCGCTCGGCTTGCTGTGCGACAGACTGGAATGAGCCGCCTGGGCGGTGCAAACGACCTCATAGGCAAGCTTGCCCATGTGGCTGTGGCGTGGGCGCATCATCGTCGGCTCGCCGATCACGACCACCTCAGGACTCAGGTCGTCGTGCCCAGCGATCACCTGCAATGCATCGCGCACGCCGATGCAGCCGATTTCCTCGTCGAAAGAAAGCACCAGATGCAGTGGACGGCTCAGTTCGACATTGCGAAACTGCTCAGACATGCGAATCATCGCCGCAATGAAGCCCTTCATGTCGGCGGTACCCCGACCGTACAACGCGTCGCCGATTTTCGTCATCGAGTATGGGTCGGTTGCCCACCCAGATCCCGCAGGCACGACGTCGGTGTGGCCGGACAGCATCAATCCGCCCCGCTTGTGCGGACCGAACGACACGAGCAGGTTGGCGCGGCCCTCGCTGCCGTGCAGCACACTGACCCGGCCGCCGTTGGATTCAACGTGATCCGCGACCCAGCCGATGAGCGCGATGTTCGGCGTGGTGCTCTCGGTCGGAAATGCAACCAACCCAGCGAGCAACACGGCCAACTCGGTGCCGGCCTCGTCGGTGACTGTGGCTACTGGCACCGTCTCACCGTATAGCGTGCCGCGGTATCGCACTGGAACCCGAGAGGATCATCGTCTGTGTGGACTGCGGTGGCCGCTGCCACCTGTTGACACACCCGCGTGAAGACGGCGTGTGGCTGCCTGGCGACTACGTCGCCTATCGCTGCGAGGACTGCCTCGACAGGTGGGACCTGGTCCTGCCCGACGACGGTGGGTTCGAGGAACCCCGCTTCGAGTAACGGAGTGTTTCGCGACACACCAGGTAGACGCGAGACACTCCGCTGTTCGGGCAGCTCGATCAATCGATTGCGCACAACACGACGGACACCTCGGGATCGGCAAACGCGGCGTGCAGGTCATCGACCCGCTGTCGAGGGGTACCTGCTGCCCAGTCGCCGACAGCGAGAGCGTTGGGCATCACCTTCAACCGAAGTCCTAGCCCTTCGAGATACGCACGTCCGCGGTCGACGCGGTGAGGGAACAAGCCTGCGGCGAACCACGACGGGCTCACGAGAGCAACGCAGTCGCCGGACTTGACTCGGGCTGGCAAGGCGAGTGAGTTCACCTTCGCACTTCAGTCTTCGGGCTGCAGCATTCCGATGAAGTTGGCCTCGCTGTCGAGGACGTAGGCGACCGTGCCGACGCCCGGAATCACCATCTTGTCGAGGGCAAGTACGCCTCCGCGTTCGAATGCTTTCGCCAGCGCCGTATCGAGGTTGTCGACCTGCATGGTG
>JAYTZE010000642.1:0-2826 GCA_043742385.1 Ilumatobacteraceae bacterium | reverse complement strand
GCATCTCGGTCAAGCGTTCGAGTGCCTTTCGCACGCGTGTGCCGTCGATGTTCGCCACCACCTGTTCGGCGACGTCGGTCGATTGGATGGGTCGCTTGTGCGCTTCACGCTCTACTCGGTCTCTGCTCGCCTGCTCGGAACGAACCCGATCGATGGCCCGCCGGTGGGCGAGCGTCGCCGCCCACGACCTCACCGAACCACGCGACGCGTCGTAGCGAGGTGCGAGGCGCCACAGTTCGACGAAGGCCTCCTGGGTGACCTCCTCGCTCTGCGCAGGATCACGCACGACCTTCAGCACCACGCCGTGCAGCAGCGGCGCGAGCGCGTCATACAACTCGGCGAACGCCACCTGGTCTCCGCGGCCGGCGCGGCTCAGCAGTAGGCCGAGCGGATCCTTGGCGTCGTCGCGAGCATCGTCGGTGCGGCGACGCAGTGCGCTACGAAGCATTCGCCGGCCCCGCGGTCTGCGGCATCGCCCACTCAGTCATGAAACCCCTTCGTCACGGAAACAGATCTGGATTGGTCGCGGGCCAGCCCCGCCTGGCTCGGCGGCAGCGGGGGGTGGCACGATCGCGATGGCTGCAGGCACTACCGGCGAGGTTAGTGATGGTGAATACACTCGGCATCCATGCCTCCGTCCCTGCCGCAGCGTGCACGCGTCGTGGTGATCGGGGGCGGAGTGATCGGTTGCTCGGTCGCGTATCACCTCGCCCACATGGGGTGCACCGACGTCGTCGTGCTGGAACGCGACAAGTTGACGTCGGGCACCACCTGGCACGCCGCCGGACTGATGGTCACGTTCGGCTCGCTTTCGGAGACATCGACGGAGATGCGCAAGTACACGTGTGACCTGTACTCCCGACTCGAAGCCGAGACCGGCCAGTCGACGGGTTTCAGTCCGGTCGGCTTCATCGAGCTGGCAACCGAGCCCGGCCGGCTCGAGGAATACCGAAGGGTCAGTGCGTTCAATCGCTACTGCGGTGTCGACGTTCACGAGATCTCCGCCGCGGAAGTGGCCGAACTGTTCCCGTTGGCGCATACCGAGGACGTGTTGGCCGGGTTCTACGTGAAAGAGGACGGCCGAGCCAATCCCGTCGACGTGACCATGGCCTTGGCCAAAGGAGCGCGACAGCAGGGAGCGACGATCATCGAAGGCGTCGCGGTGACCGGCGTTGTCCAACGTGGTGGCGCGGTCGCGGGCGTGCAAACCGATCACGGTGAGATCGAAGCCGAGTTCGTAGTCAACTGCGCTGGAATGTGGGCCCGCCAACTGGGGGAGGCCTCGGGCGTCAACATTCCGCTGCAGGCGGCCGAGCACTACTACTTGATCACCGAGCAGATCGACGGTCTCTCGAAGACGTGGCCGGTGATCGAGGATCCGGCCAACTTCGGCTACTACCGCGAAGAGGTGGGCGGATTGATGATCGGGCTGTTCGAGGCGGTATGTGCACCGTGGAACGTCGGCGGCATCCCCGACGACTTCTCGTTCGGTGTCATCCAGCCCGACTGGGACCGGATGGGCCCATACGTCGAGCGGGCGATGAGCCGTGTGCCCATCTCGATGGAGACGGGGATCCGCACGTTCTTCTGCGGTCCGGAGAGTTTCACCCCAGATCTTTTGCCTGTCGTCGGCGAGGCACCGGAGCTGAAGAACTACTTCGTCGCTGCAGGCATGAACTCGGTCGGCATTCTCACGGGCGGAGGCATGGGCAGGTTGCTTGCCCACTGGATACTCACTGGGCAGCCCGATGTCGACGTCACCGGATTCAACATCGACCGCCTGCACCGATATCAGTCGAATCCCGAGTACCGCGCCACGCGCACGGTCGAATCACTTGGGATGGTCTTTCAGTGCCATTATCCCGGCAAATCGATGACCACGGCCAGGCAGGCCAAGGTGTCGCCGATCCACCATCGGTTGCAGGCGCAGCGCGCCTACTTCAAAGATGTCAGCGGGTGGGAGGGCGCCGACTGGTTCGCGCCCGAGGGAGTCGAACCGAAGATCGAGCGGTTGTCGTGGGGTCGACAGAACTGGTTCGACTACTGGCGTACCGAGCATGAGGCCGCGCGAAACGACGTGATCGTGATGGACATGTCGTTCATGTCGAAGTTCCTCGTACAAGGCCGCGATGCCGGCCGCCTGTTGAATCAACTGTCGGCCAACAATGTCGACGGCGACAGCGGAGCGATCACCTATACGCAGTGGCTGAATCAGGCGGGCACGATCGAGGCTGATCTCACCGTCACCAAGCTCGACGAGGATCGGTATTGGGTCGTAGCCACCGACACGGCGCATCGACATGTCGAGACGCGCATGCGCCGGCACTTCGGCGACCACCATGCAATTGCCACCGACGTCACGTCGGGTTACGCGCAGCTCAACGTGCAGGGACCACGATCTCGCGATTTGCTGCAGTCGCTCACCTCGGTCGATCTGTCGAACCAGTCGTTCCCGTTCCGCACGGCACGGTACATCGACATCGGGTTCGCTCGCGTTCTGTGCGTTCGCATCACGTACGTCGGTGAACTGGGGTACGAGTTGTACATCCCCACCGAGCAAGCCGTACACGTCTACGACCGGGTCGTCGCGGCCGGTGCGGATTGCGGTCTGCGTCATGCTGGCCTGAAGGCGTTGGGCAGTCTGCGGATGGAGAAGGGCTATCGCGACTACGGCCACGACATCGACAACACTGATTCGGTGCTCGAAGCCGGCCTCGGTTTCGCCGTGGATCTCGACAAGCCTGATGGCTTCATCGGGCGTGATTCGGTCGTGGCCCGCAAGGCATCGGGGCCGCTCACGCGTCGATTGGTTCACGTGGTGGTCGA
>JAYTZE010000641.1:0-11266 GCA_043742385.1 Ilumatobacteraceae bacterium | reverse complement strand
TCAAGGCCTCGATCGCTTCCATCACAGCATCCTCGAGTCGACATCCGCGCCGAAGAAGCTCTTGCCGAGAGTTTCGTACAACCGCGGTGCGACCATGATGTGCTGCGTCGCAACGTGTACATCGCGCAGGCATCGCTGCAACTGGCTCGACTCGAAGACCGACGCTCCGCCGCCCATCGTGTACGCCGAGTCGACTGCCCGGGTCGCCGCCTCTGCGGCATAGGCACCCGCCAGACGGATACGCACACGAGCGTCGACGCCGACCTCATGACCTTGGCAGACCGCCTGCCAGGCCGCATCGACCTCATCAAGCAGGAAGGCGCGAGCGGAGCGCACCGCTGCTTCGGCTCTGGCAAGGTCGGATTGCGGGGTGCCCATCTGGGCGATCGTCCGCTCGCTGTATTGCGGCCGCTTGTCGACCGCTAACTCGACGAACTCGTCGAGCGCCCGACGGGCGATACCGAGGGTGACGGCGGCGACGCCGATGGCGAGCAGGGTGAAGTTGGGAAAGGCCGCCAAAGGGCAATCGAGATGACTGCGCTTGCCCAACTGCACGCTGCGACCAGCGGGCACCACTGCCTGGTACACGCTGAAGTCATTGGAGCCCGTTCCGCGCAGACCGCTGGTATGCCATGTGTCGTGAATCGTGACGTCCTCTGCCTCGAAGAACATCACGTGGTGCTCGCCATCGGCCGTCGCGACACCTCCGGTGATCCATTGGCAATGATGGGTGCCGCTCCCCCACATCCATCGTCCGTCAACCAGCCAACCGCCGTCGGCGCCGACCGCCGTGCCGTTTGGAGCGACGACACCGCAGGTGATCGTTCGGCGGTCGGCGTAGATCTTTTCCGCCCATTCGCCGGCGAGGAACAGACTGAGCGATGATGTCGTACTGGCGACCATCGTCACCCAACCTGCGGCTCCATCGGCGATCGAGACGGCTTCGATGGCCCGAACCATGGTGACGGGATCGGCCTCGGGTCCACCGTACACGGCAGGAACGCACATCCGCATCAACTGCGCGTTGCGGAGCGCGTCGACGACGCGCCTCGACAGGCGTCTGTCGCGTTCTGCCTTGTCGGCATGGGCTTCGACCAGCTCACCGACGTCGCGAGCGGCCTGAACAAGATCGGTCACGAGACCCGGCCGCCGGCCCGCTGCGCGTCGGCCCAAGTCATCCCTGTTGTCACATCGACATCGTGAGGCAGCCCCAGCACCCGCTCGCCGACGATGTTGCGCTGCACGTCGCCCGTGCCCCCGCCGATGGTCAGCGCCTGGCTGAACAGGTAGCCGTCGTACCAGCCCGGATGTAGGAGTCCCCCCGCGGGCTTGTCGGGTCCCAGGCCTTTGGTGTCGGTGCCCGGCACGAAATCCTGCAAGCCATCGCCTCCGGTCAGCATCGCCGCAGCACCGACTAGATCTCGGGCCAGGGTCATGACATGTTGGCCATGTTCGTCGGCGAGGATCTTGCGAATACTGGCCTCTGGGCCGGGCTGTTGGCCCTTCAGTCTGGCCGTCAGCGTGCGGAGGCGGATGAGGTCGAGCACCGTGTGCTCGATGTAGATGTCGGCGAGTCGTTGGCGCATGCACGGATCGGTGACCGGACCTTGATCAGCAACTGACGCGATCAGCTCGAGCGCCGTCGGTCCATTGCCCCACAGCACACCGCCGGTCGACAGCGAAATACGTTCGTTGCCGAGGGTGACCTTGGCGAGCCGCCACCCGTCGTTCAGCTCGCCAACCAGGTTGCTTGCCGGGATGCGAACGTCGGTGAAGAACACCTCGTTGAACGTGTGGCCACCGGTCATTTCGGTGATCGGACGAATCTCGGTGCCGGCAGCCTGCATCGGGCAGATGAAGTAGGAGATGCCCTTGTGCTTGGCAACATCGGGGTCGGTGCGGGCGAGAAGAATGCCGAACGCTGCGTGCTGCGCGCCACTGGTCCAGATCTTCTGACCATTGACCACGAACTCGTCGCCGTCACGAACCGCTCGAGTACCGAGGCTCGCCAGGTCGCTGCCGCTACCCGTTTCGCTGAACAGCTGACACCAGAACTCCTCGCCCGACAGCATGGGCGGGAGATAACGCGCCTTTTGCGCCTCGGTGCCGGCGTACAACAACGTCGGGCCCGCCCACCCGATACCGATCGGGTTCACCGGCCGACGGACCTTGGCCTTCGATAGCTCGTCATCGATGATCAGTTGATGAATCGGGTCTGCGCCAAGACCCCACGGCGACGGCCATTGTGGAGCCACGTAGCCGACGTCTGCGAGCTGACTGGTCGTCGGACTCGGGTGGCAGTCGAGCCATTCCCGCACAGCGAGTCGGCGAGGATCGTCCACATCGGCCAGCTGGAAATCCATGGCAGAGACTGTAATTGCCCTGTGCTGCCTTTCATCCCCGGCGTGCCGGTCGCACACCCTGTGCCCAAAGCGCGATGATGGCGCAATGAGGTTCGGCTTTGTAGTGCCGTGGGCTGACGCCGCCGAGATCGGCGAGCTCGCGGCTGTCGCCGAACTGCATGGTTGGGACGGGTTGTTCGTGTGGGAGCCGGTGTGGGGTGTCGACGCCTGGGTTGCGCTGGCCGTGGCCGCGTGCCGCACCACGAAGCTGCGTTTGGGAACGATGCTGACGCCACTCCCCCGGCGCAAGCCATGGGAGCTCGCCGGCCAGGTGGCCACGCTCGATCGGTTGTCGGAAGGGCGGGTGGTCGTCAGCGTCGGGCTCGGTGCGCCCGATAGCGGCTACGACGCATTCGGGGAAGAGACCGACAAGGTGGTACGTGGCGAGTTGCTGGATGAAGGGCTCGACATCATTCGCGGGCTGTGGGCAGGCCAGCCCTTCACCCACCACGGCAAGCACTACACGATCGAGCCGAGCGAATTCCCGACGATCGGCCACACCATCCAAAAGCCAGGCGTGCCCATCTGGTGCGTCGGCGCACTTGGCTCCAAGAAGTCCATGTCACGAGCATTGTCGTGTGATGGCTTGATTCCGCAGGTGGTCGAAGATGGCAAGGCACGCCAATGCACCCTGGAAGAGTTGCAGCACGTTCAGTTGCCGGATCGAAAGTTCGACGTCATTGTCGAGGGCGCCTGGAGCGAACATTCGCCGGCGGCGTGGGCCGAGGCGGGCGCGACATGGTGGCTCGAAACGCTGTGGAGCGCCGTCAGCGATCCTGACGCGCTCGACTGCTCGATGAGCCGATTGCGCCAGGGGCCTCCACGCGAGACCGTCGGCTGACTCTGCTCAGCCGGTGCGACGCGATCCGTCGACGATTTCCAACCGTGGAGTCTTGGTGGGCTCCGCCTGTGCGCCACCGCGTCGCGTCGACGGCACGGCGAGGAACCAGATCAGCAACACGCTGGCGATCTGTGGAAGGTGACGAACCTCGCCGACCAATGGAATGCGACCCGATGCCAGGTCGACTAGTGCAGCAAGCACTTGCGCGCCGGCCAGCACCAACGCGACCGGAAGGATCGAGCGCGCCCGCGCCGGGCGTGCCACGACAACCAATAGGGCAACGCCGTACGCCACACCAAACGCACCAAGGTGACGGGCCGCATGCGTCGGGGTGTCTTGTTCCTCGCCGAGTACCAACGCCGGCAGTGCGAACGCGATGACCTGCACTGCGACGACCGCAAGCGCGCCCCGAAGGATGCTCCAGTGGGCCGCCCGGTCGGCAGCAGCGTTGAGCTTTGAGATCGTCTTCGACAGATCCGGCATCTCGGTCGGTGCACCGACTCGCGCCATGGACGGTGATGCTTCGATCATCTCCTTGTACTGCCGGCACCCTGGACATCGAGCTACATGAGCGGCAACGAGGCGTTCGTCGATCTCCGCGGGCTCCCCGTCGGACATCGCCGAGAGCGCATCGCGCCACCGAAAGCAATCCATGTCATCCCAGTCGCTCTCCGGCATCGATTGGTTCCCATCCGTTCGACAAATCCGCCAACAGGATATGACGGGGCCGTCGTTGCTCGGATTGCCGCGTGAAGCCAAGCTGTCCGGTGCATGATTGCGGCAACATGTAGTAGTGACCTGTCCGAACAAGGAGCATGACCATGAACGATGAGTACCGCGGCGCGACCGATGGCCAACAGGTGGCCGCAAGTGGCCGTAACGGGCCCAGCATCACCCTGATCGGGCTGGCAGTTGTCGTCGTTCTGTTCGTCGTCTTCTTCCTACAGAACAGCGAACGTCTCAGCATCGACTTCCTTGTCTTCGAGAAAGACACCACGATTCGCTGGTCACTCCTGATCGCTGTGTTGCTCGGCGCAGCTATCGACCGGATCTTTTCGATGTGGTGGCGTCGCCGACGCAAGCGCAACAACGACTGATGATCGTCAGTTCCACCGACGGCGTCGACGTCGCCGTGCACGACCTCGCCGGCCGCGGCGCGACCGGACCCGCGCTGCTGATCTCGCACGCGACCGGCTTCCACGGGTACTGCTACCTCCCGGTCGCCGAGGCGCTAGCGCCGCTGTTCCACTCGATCGCATTTGACTTCCGCGGTCACGGAGATACACAACAACCGACACACGTCGACGTCGACTGGAACCGATACGCCGACGACGCCGAGACGGTGGCGCTCAGCCTCACTCGCCCGCTGCCTGCGTTCGGACACTCGATGGGTGGCGCTTGCCTGTTGATGGTCGCTCATCGCCATCCCGACCTGTTCTCGCACCTCGTGGTCTACGAGCCGGTCGTATTCCCGCCGATTGTGGGCGACGATGGCCCACCCGAGTTGGCCCATGGAGCGCGCCGTCGACGAACCGCATTTGCGTCCTACGACGCGGCGATCGCCAACTTCGCGCCCAAGCCGCCGCTGGGTCGCTTCACTCCCGCCGCACTCGACGCCTACGTGCGCCATGGCTTCCGCGAGGGAGACGACGGCCAGGTCCACATCAAGTGTCTGCCCGAACTCGAAGCGACGACCTTCGAGATGAGCAGGAATCAGCACACATGGGATCTGCTCCCCGAAATCACGATTCCGGTGCTGGTGGTGTGCGGGTTGCCGTCTCCCGATTCGCCGGCCCAACACTCGCGCGCCGTGGCCGAGCGTCTTCCCAACGGCACCTACCTGCAGCTCGACGATCTCGATCATTTCGGCCCGATGACCCATCCCGAGATGATCGCCGGACTGATCGCCGCAGCCATCTAGCTGGCCCAACGCGACAATCGTCCACTGTCGCGCACCCCTTCTCTACGATGGGGCTATGTACCCGGTGCCAACAAGCCTCTCGCCAAGTCGCGTCGAGGCATTTACCTCGTGCCCCATGGCATTCCGGTTCGCCAGCATCGAGCGTCTGCCCGAGTCACCCAGCCCGCATATGACCAAGGGTTCCTTGGTCCACCGCATTCTCGAATTGCTGTTCATGTACCCCGCAGCGCAACGCACCGTTGGCACGGCGAAGTTGTGTTTCCAGCAGGCGGTCGACGAGTACTCGATCGACCCCGAGTTCACCCTGCTCAACCTCGACGACGCGCAGCAGCAGACATTCGTTGCCGACGCCTGGTCTCTGGTCGAGGCGTACTTCCGAATGGAAGACCCGGCCGAGATTCGCGAGATCGGCCTCGAAATACGCCTCGAAGCACAGGTTGGCTCGTTGGCCCTACGCGGCATCATCGACCGCCTCGAGCTCGATGCCGACGGCGGCTTGGTTGTGACCGATTACAAGACTGGTCGCGCCCCCGGCCTCAAGTACGAGCAGGGACGCCTGGCCGGCGTGCATTTCTATTCCTTCTTGTGCGAAGAGGTGCTGGGGCGACGTCCGTCAGCCATCCGGCTCATGTACCTACGCACCGGTGAAACCATCACAGCGCTTCCCTCGGCACAGTCGGTGAAGTTCATCACGACACGGACGACCGCTGTGTGGAAGGCCGTCGAACGAGCCTGTACCACGGGCAACTTCCAACCCCGCCAAGGCCCGCTGTGTTCGTCATGCTCGTTCCAGCAGTGGTGCCCCGCATTCGGCGGTGATCCCGCGTTGGCCGCCGTCGAAGCGCCACTGCAACACGCCGCGCTCGTCGCGTGAGCGCGGTCGACTCGTTCGACCTCTGGGGCGATGATCAGCTCGAGCGGTTACGTGGCAACGCGGTTGCCGACCCGGTCTTCAAGACAGCGAGCTTCCTCGGTGACTTCAGCGGAATCTGGCACCTGATCGGAATTGGTCGAGCAATCATCGACCCGTCAGCGGTGCGTCAATCGCTGGCAATGTCCGCTCTGATCGGTGTCGAAAGCCTGATCGTCAACCAAGGTGTGAAGCGGTTGTTCCGCCGAACCCGACCAACCGAGGCAGGCGATCCGCGCTTCCCGGTGCGACGACCATCGACGTCGAGTTTCCCAAGTGGTCATGCCTCCGCCGCGTTCTTCGCCGCCGCAATCCTCACAACGGCCACCGGGCGGTCGCTGGCACCAGTCTGGTATTCGACAGCGGCAATCGTCGCCGTCAGCCGCGCCTACGTGCGCATCCACCATTCCTCCGACATCGTCGGCGGCGCCGCTGTCGGCGCGCTGTTGGGCGTGGTCGGCTCACATGTATTCAGCGTGCTGGTCTCATAGATCCAGAATCCGTCAAGATTTCTCAACTCGGATTCGGAGACGCCGACAACGATGTGTGCCTCTAGGTGTCGCGCCCACACAACAGCAGCTGCGGTCATGGCGCGGCCACCCGCTGGCGGCGGCAGCCATCCGTCTCGTCGCGTTCACGACTCCTATCGTCGCGGCCATCGTGTGGTCTGCGGCGCTCTCCAGGCTGATCACATCTCCGCACGACATGCCTGGCCGAGGCGTCTGGCTGGTCGGAATGCTCGCCTCGTCGACGGCTGTGCTGTTCGTCACCGAACGACTGGCACGACGGTTACTGCCCCTCGCGGCACTGTTGAAATTGTCGCTCGTCTTTCCTGACCACGTGCCGTCGCGTTTCTCGGTCGCACTACGCACCGGCACCACTCGGCAACTCGCTCGGCAGCTTCAACAACCCAGGGTCGAACCCAAGACGCGCGCCGGGGCGACCGACCTACTGGCTCTGGTCGCCGCGCTGAACCATCACGACCCACTCACCCGAGGGCACTCCGAACGGGTCCGAGCGCTGTCGGATCTGCTCGCCGCGCAACTGCACCTGGACGAGACCGACCGCGACAAGGTGCGCTGGGCGGCACTGCTGCACGACATCGGCAAGCTGCGAGTGCCCGGCGAGATTCTGCGCAAACCTGGCAAGCCGACGGCCGAGGAGTGGACGCTGTTGAAGACGCATCCGGCAGAGGGACTCGACCTGATTCGTGGCCCGATCGCCGACTGGCTGGGCGAGTGGACGAGGGCGATCGGCGAGCACCACGAGCAGTTCGACGGATCCGGGTACCCGAGCGGCTTGTCAGGTACGAATATCTCCTACGCCGGCCGGCTGGTTGCTGTGGCCGACGTGTTCGATGTGATCACCGCGGCCCGCTCGTACAAAAAGCCGATGACGATCCACGAAGCGAGACTCGAACTCACCCGATGCGCCGGCACGCAGTTCGACCCCGACATGGTTCGAGCATTCCTGCAGATCTCCATCGGAGATCTGCGCAAAGCGATGGGTCCATTGTCGTGGCTCACCCAGCTGGCGATCTTCGGGCGCGTCGCGGCAGCCCCGGCGGCCTCGACCGTGGCCGGAACCCTGATCGCCGCGACCGGCCTGGTCTTTCCAGTCACCAGTGTGTATTCCGAGCCCGACCGTGTGTACCCACCGACGGTGCAGCAGCAGGCGACGGCACGTTCGTCGACACCGCAGGAAGGCTCCGATAGCGAAGCGCCCAGCACTGGAACGACCGTGCCGGACAGCGCCACGCCGACGCCGGAGGACCAGCGAAGAGCCCCGACCACTGACGTGGATGGAACTCCCTCGATCGCCAGCGTGCCGACATCCAACGGTTCCCCAACGACGACCCAGCCCGAGACAACACCGACAACCGGTGGTCCCGTTCTCTCGGTACTGCCCATCTCGGTTCCGGCAATCAGCGTCCCACCAGTCACGCTGCCGGTGATCAGCATCCCGCCCATCACACTTCCGATCACCGTGCCATTGGTGACCGTCTCGCCCATCACCCTCCCAGTGATCTCGATACCGGCTGTCATGGTTCCGGTGATCACAGTCCCGGCGGTCACCGTCCCGCCCGTGACCCTGCCGACGATCACACTCTCGAAGCTTCACGGACCGTGAGGTCTACGACGCTTCAGCGGCGCGCACTTCGGTAACGAGGTCGGCACGAGCACGCGCTACCCGCGACCGAATGGTACCGACGGGGCAATCGAGCACGAGCGCAGCTTCGTCGTAGGACAGGTCGGCCACCTGCGTCAGCACGAACGCCTCGCGCCGATCGGGATCAATCGCTTGGAGAAGCTCCCATGTCGGGTTGCCCGGTGCGGCGACCCAACCGTCGGCGGCCATGTGCGCCAGAGCTCCGGTCAGTCGACGCTCACGCACGCGGTTGCGCACATGATCGGCACAGACACGCCGAGCGATCGACAGCAGCCACGCAGTGATTGGTGCCTCGCCGCGGTAGTTCGGCAAGGATCGCAAGGCGCGCAGGTACGTGTCTTGTACGAGATCGTCTTGCTCGCCCGGCGAGCCGAGCACGTTGCACAATCGCCAGATCGCCGGCTGGGTGCGCCGTACCAGTTCGCGGACAGCTACGTTGTCGCCCTCGCGCGCCGCGTCGACGAGCGCCCGCAGCTGATCGTCCATTTCACCCATCACCTCGGATCGTGTCGTATGACCCTCTGGGTTTGCAAGACCGAACGTCCCAATTGGGCCGGACGACCTAGTTCCCCAAACGCGCCTGGTCAGCTCACAGAACCAGCACGACGGCGGCCATCGCGGCCCCGGAAACTACAGCGTGTTCGAAGACAATGGTTTTCCTCGATGTTGTTGTCGCTCGTGGACCGGAGAAAGTTCCTGACAGCCGATACCTTTTCGCCGGTGAGGCGACAACTGCTTGCTGCAGCGCTGCTAGGGGCACTGGTGTTGGCGCCCGCGCAGCCTGTTTTCGCCCACGGCGGCAATGGCGGGAGGGCGAGCGACTACCGCATCGAGGTGACCGGATTCGAAGGCGACGCTTCGGGTGTCGAGGTGAGCCCGGTTGAGCTTGGCGACCGAATGGAATTGGTTCGCACGACCGCCAACGAAGTGCAGATCCTCGGCTACGAAGGCGAACCGTACTTGCGCCTCGACGCCGACGGTGTGTTCGAGAACCTCAACTCTCCGGCGCACTACATCAATCTTGATCGCTTCGCGCGCACGCCGAGGCCGGCGACGGCGACGGCGACCGCAGAACCGAACTGGGTGAAGCTCAGCGACGGCGAATCTGTTCGTTGGCATGATCACCGCACGCACTGGATGGACCCGACCCCGCTCCAGGCGGTTCGCGACAATCCCAGTGTCGAGCGGGTGATCTTTCCGGCCAACCGCGTCGAGTTGGTCGTCGACGGCGAGCCGGTCGTTGCGATCGTCAGGGTCACCTGGCTCCCACCGCCCTCGAGGATGGTGTGGTTGGTGATCACCTCACTCGCGGCGTGCGCGCTGCTTGCGGCTCTGGTGCTGGTCCCGTCACTGCGCCGGTTCGCTCCCGCACTGGCACTTGCCGCCGCAGTCGCCTGCTTCGTCGGCAGCGGCAGCAGTACGTTCCGCATGGTCGCCAGTGCGCTCGCTGTCGTCATCGTCGTGACCGGATGGGTTCTCAAGAACAGGTGGTTACCGATCGTTGCAGCCGTGTTGGTTCTGGTTCTCTCGGTCACACACTTCGAGGTATTCGAGCATCAGTTGCTCGCTGGTTGGGCGCCGGCGGTCCTGCAACGAGTCGCTATCACGATGGCGTTGTCATTCGCTGCCGCGCTCGTCGGGTCTGAACTGGTCAGCGGCCTCGGGGCAACGACACCAGCAGGAGCAACGGTTGAACCGGCTGCGGTCGAGCCGTGAACAGATTGCGACGGCTTGCTTGCGCATGCGTCGCAGGGCTGGCCCTGGCCGCATTCCTTGGAGTTGGCACGGTGTCGGCGCATGCCGAACTGCTGTCCAGCGATCCCCAACCCGGAGCTGTACTCGACACCGCGCCTGAGAGCGTTACCTTGACCTTCACCGAGCCGGTCGAGATGTCGTTGGGTGCGATTCGATTGTTCGACGGCACCGGCACCTCGATCGACATCAGCGCTGCGCGCCACCCCGACGGGCGCGAGGACGCGGTCGAGATCGACCTTCCCGATCTGGCCAACGGGTCGTACGTCGTCGACTGGCGGGTCGTTTCGGCTGACTCACACCCGGTTCACGCCGCCTTCACCTTCCAGGTCGGGCCGGATTCCGATCTGCAGTCCGGATTACTCGATCTGATCATCGGAAGCAGCAACACCGGCAAGCAGGCAAGCGTCGGGTTGAGCGTCAGTCGCTCGTTGGTGACTGGGGCAACTGCGATCGTGTTCGGCGGACTCCTGATCTGTGGCTTGGGGATTGTGCCGTTCGGTCGACGCCAGCGAATGGTCATCGGCCTTGCTGCCGCAGTCGGTGCAATCGCCGGTCTGTTGGCGATGCCGCTCGAGGTCGGATACACCGCCGGACGTTCGCTCAGTGTGATCACCGATGGCTCGGCGTGGCGCGCAGTACTCGACACCACGATTGGTGTCGCCTGGCTCATCCGCGCCGCGACGATCGCGCTCGCGGCGACGATCCTGCTGGCAACCCATGCCCGCAGTCTCGCCAGATGGTGGCAACCCCTTCTGATCGTCAGTCTCGTCGTCGTGGGGATCGCGTCCGCGTACGGAGGCCACGGCGCTGTCGGCCGATGGCACTACCTCGGCGTTTTCGTGACCATGCTGCACGTTTCAGCGATGGCCGTCTGGCTCGGCGGCTTGGTTCTGCTCATCGTCAGTTTTGCCGATGCCGACCGCGAGGGAGTCCAACGCTTCTCGCTGTTCGCGTTGATTGCGATCGGCACTGTGGTTGCCACCGGTGCGATACAGGGGATCCGTCAGGTTGGATCGATTGATGGATTGACCGGCACGTCATACGGCAAGTTGCTGATCTGGAAGTTGACCGCTGTCGCCGCAGTGCTCGCCGTCGCTGCGGTGGCTCGCGCCGCAGTGCACGGCCGCCAGTCGTTGTCACCCGCTTCTGTGGGGGCGGCTGGGATGGGGTTCGATCGCGCTCGGCTGCGCCGAGCGGTCGGCATTGAATCCGTGCTCGCCGTCGCAATCGTCGTGGTGACGTCCCTGCTCATGGCCGCCAATCCATCT
>JAYTZE010000640.1:0-2828 GCA_043742385.1 Ilumatobacteraceae bacterium | reverse complement strand
TTGCAATCGTTCGAGCGGTCGCTAGAGCGTATGGTCGAGGGCGTGTTCTCACGTGGTTCTCATTCCAGCATTCGTCCGGTCGAGCTCGGCCGGCGTCTTTTGCGCGAGATGGACGACAATCGCAGTGTCGATGTCAAGGGCCGGCGCATTGTCCCGAACGACTTCAGCTTTCAGCTCAGCGGCAAAGATCACGCCGGGTTCGCCGACATCGACGAGGCGTTGAACAACGAGCTGTGCGAGACCGCTCGCGAGTACGCGCGCGCCGAGGGCTTCCACTTCATGGGGCCGGTGCGGGTGGCGATGACGGTCGACAACAGTCTGAAGCCGGGGCGCTTCACCATCTCTTCTCGGTTACGCGAGGCCGGCTCCGGCGGAGGTTCGGCCACGCTCGTGCTGCCGTCGGGCGAGCGAGTCTCGCTCAGCGATCGGCTCGTCACGATCGGGCGCTTGCCTGATTGCACCATCGCCTTGCCCGACGCCAACGTCAGCCGCAAGCACACCGAGGTCCATCACCGCGGCAACGCGTTCGTGATCGTCGACCTCGGATCCACCAATGGCACCAAGATCAACGGCACCCGCATCGACGGTGAACGAACATTGACCGACGGCGACATCGTGAGCGTGGGGAGCACGCACCTGCGCTTCGAGGCAACGTGATCGCAGCCGCCACCGAGCCGCTTCTCGGCATTCTCAAATACGTGCTGCTGGCGCTGTTGTATCTGTTCTTCGCCAGAGTGCTGTGGGCGGTGTGGAGCGAGGTACGCGGACCGCGCGCTGGAGTCGCGTCATCGCAGGTTCACGCTGGCATCGCGCCCAACGATCCGACGGTGGCGGCACCTTCCCCCATGGCGCCCGAGCTGAAGCACGGCAGGCGCGCCGTGCGAGCCCCGAAGGGCAGGAAGGGCAACGTCGGCCGGTTCGTCGTGATCGAACCAAAGGCCACGCGAGGCGCGGTCTTCGCCATGGGCGAGGAGATCTCCATCGGCCGAGCCGCGACGTGCACGGTTGGTATGGGCGATGATTCGTTCGTGTCCCAGTTACACGCCCGCGTGTTTCGCGATGCCGGGCTGACGATGATCGAAGATCTCGGTTCGACCAACGGCACCTATCTCAACGGCAAACGGCTGACGGAGCCGGAGCGTGTCACCAAGGGTGATCGCGTGCAGATCGGCAGCACCGTGTTCGAGGCCGAGTAGTGAGCGATCACGTCGCCTTCACCGACCAGCCGGCTGTGCGTTGGGGTGCCGCCACCGACGTCGGCCTGGTGCGCGCCGGCAACGAAGATGCCTACGTCTCGGAGCCGATGGTCTTCGGTGTCGCCGATGGAATGGGTGGGCATCAAGCCGGCGAGGTCGCCAGTGATATCGCCGCTCGCATCATCCGCGACCGGCTCGGCACCGGCGCCAGCAATGTCGGTGTGGTCGTCGCTTCGGTCGTCGAGGCCAATGCCTCGATCTACCAGGCCGCGCACGCCAGCGTCGACCACCAAGGCATGGGCACCACGCTGACCGCTCTGGTGGTGATGCGCGCGGACGAATCCAACGTGGCTCGGTTCGCGCTCGTCAATGTTGGCGACTCGCGCACCTATCTGCTGCGCAATGGTGTCTTGCACCGGGCAACGGTCGATCACAGCTACGTGCAGGAACTCGTCAATACCGGCCACATCACCGAAGACGAGGCGCGCACCCATCCGCGCCGCAACATCGTCACGCGCGCCCTCGGCATCGAACCGACAGTCCGCGTCGATACGTGGTTGGTGCCCATGGTGCACGGCGATCGATTCATCCTGTGCAGCGATGGATTGGTCGACGAAGTGCACGACGACGACATCGCCGCCATCGCACTCGCGGCCACCGACCCGCAGGTTGCCGCCGAACAGTTGATCGCCAAGGCCAACGCCAACGGGGGCCGCGACAACGTGACCGTAGTGGTCGTCGACGTGCTGCAAGGCGTTGAGCCGACTGCGGCCGACGCAGAGCTGGAGTCAGAACCGGGCTGGCCAGGCTCCGACTCGGGCGGCACGATGATCGACGCCGATGCCAACAGCGTTCTGAGCGCGACGGGGATCCTCGCCGATCCGGCGGCACTGCTGCCGCCCATCGTGCACATCGTCGGTTCCGACGACTCGGAAAGTGACGGGTTCTGGGGAACTCGCCGGTTCCTGAAGCTGTTGGGAGTCGCGGCGGTGCTCACCGTCGTGATCACCTTGATCGCAGTCATCGTCTACAACAGCGGCGAAGACAACCCAACCCCAACCCCGTCGACGGTCGCGGTCACCGAGCCTGCAACGACACCGGATACCGCGCCCGCGACCACGAGCTCGACCACGAGCACGACATCAACTTCGACATCGAGCCCGACTTCGACGATCGTGGGCACGACGACCTCGGTGCCATGAGCGCCTCGCCGATTGCCGCGGCGCGGCGTCGCACCGAACTCGGCCTGATCGTGATGGCTGCGACTGTCACCGGAGCGGCATACACCCTCGCTTCCCTGGGGCAGAACGCCGAGATCCCGCCGATCCTGGTGCCGTTCCTGTTGGCGGTACTCGGCCTGCTGGTCGTCGCTCATCTCGCCAATCGGGTGCTGGCCAAAGGCGCCGACGGCACCATCCTCCCGTTGGCCGCGATATTGCACGGCATCGGGTACGTGATCATCGCGAGGCTCAGCGAACGCTCCGCCGGTCTGCAGACGACCTGGACCTTCGTCGCCATCCTCGCCTACGTCGCCACCCTGGTGATCATCCAACGCGCCGGCGATCTCGCCCGCTACCAGTGGAGCTTTCTGGCGATCGGTGCGACCTTGCGGTTGCTCCCGCTGGTACCGGG
>JAYTZE010000639.1:0-2829 GCA_043742385.1 Ilumatobacteraceae bacterium | reverse complement strand
TTCGGTCCCGCCCTGGACCTTCATGCCACGCTGCTCGCCGATGCGGGCTTGCCGGCCGATGCTCTGTCGGCGCGTCGCACGGCAATGGCGTTCGACGGTTCGGACCACGATGTGGCGTTTCTCGCCGACCTGCTGGCGCCGTTCACCCGGGCCGGCCGCAACGAGCCGTGTCCATGCGGTTCCGGACGCAAGTTCAAGCAGTGCTGCCAGCGGGATCCGAAGTTGTCGCTGTCCGATCGCCGTGGCCTTGCACTTCGCCAGGCGATCTGGTCGCTCGACGAACCGCATCGCCGAGGTAGAATCTTTTCGTTGGCCTTGGAGGCATTCGAGGCGAGCGGTGCGCCAACCTCCGAGATGCAGCAACGGATGACGGAGTTGCTGACCGACTCGTTTCTCATTTCTGTCGCCTTGTTCGACGACGGTGGAATTGACGGCTACGTACACGAACGCGCAGAGATCATTCCCACACCCGAGTTGGAGTGGTTGCAGTCGTTGGCCGAGAGCCGAAGGTCACTCTGGGAGTATCGACGCCTCGATGGCAATCGATTCGAGCTGCGCGACGTCCAAAACGGCGAAACCCATGAATCGATCACACTCCACGATCCGGCGTTCGACGATCAGGGATACCTTCTGGCACGAATCGTCGACGACGGCATCGATGGCACGCCCGGGACGGTCGGTCCGATTCTCAAGATCTCACTCGCCAGACGGGCTGGGCTGATCGCGTTGCTCGATTCCGAGGCCGCCGGTCACGACGTGGCGGCCTGGTACGGCGCACTGATGGCCGCGCCAGTGCTGCAGAATCGGGAAGGCGATTCGCTGGAACTCAGCACCGCGTACTTCTCGCCGGTTCCTGCCGACAACTGGCAATCGATCGAGGCGGCGCTCGACGAGTTGTACGTACGCGACGGCGCCGGCTGGGTCGAGTTCCTCGATCTCGATGGTGAGAACATCGTTCGAGCGAGCATGCACCGCGACGATGATGATCTTGCCGTGTTCACCAACTCAGTCGCCCGATTCGAACGAGTCCGCGATGCACTCGTTGCGGTGGGCCTCGAGTTTCAGCGAACCGAAAAGCCCGACCCCTCGGCCGTTGGCCATGCGGGAGCGTTGCCGGCTGGGCCCGAGATCTCAGCGGATGACATGGACTTGATCCGCGACCAGATGGAGGACCGCTGGATCAGGGACCACATTCCTGCCTTCGACGGAATGACGCCTCGCCAAGCAGTCGACGATCCGACCCGTCGCGATGACGTGATCAAGCTCCTCGAGGACTTCGAGCGCCGCCCAGTGATCGGCTTGGGTTCCTACGACTTCGACCGCCTCCGAACCAAACTCGGCCTGCCCTCGCGATCGCAGTCAAGTCGCCAGCCTGATTGACAGCTGCATAGCTGAGTCAGAACAGCGATCAAACCCATCAGCTGGACGATTCTTGTTGCTTATCGCTTCGGCACTCCATGGGGAGTGTGGGTGCGGGAGTACAAAGCATCGAGCGCGTAGCCGAGGTCCAGTCGCTCGCCGCCCCATTTGCAACGACCGTCGGCCGGCTTGCGTTCGTGGGCTGCGACTGCGGTGCTGTCGCCGCTTGTGATGGGTGGACGCGAGCAAATCCGACGCCCGTGGGAGTCGTGTAGCTCGAGTCCGTCGGGTGTGCGCACGGCGGTCCAGCCGCCTTCGTGGAGGCGGTGGTGGTGGAAGCGGCACAACATGGTGAGGTTCGCCAGCTTGCTGTCGCCTTTGTGGGCTCGGTGTTTGATGTGGTGCACCTCGTGGTGGCCGCGGCGAGCGCAGCCGGGAACCTGGCAGCGGTGTTCGGTTGGTCCAAGCTGTCGCCGTGGCCGTGGACCTCGCAGCGGCCGTCGTCACCGTTCAGGGCTGTTTGACTGAGGTGCAGATGGGCGAGGTAGCGAGTTGCCGAGCCTTGTTTGCCCGATGCGGCGTTGCCGGCAATAGCTAGGTCGACCAGCGCGTCAGCCCGGCGTGCCGACACCGGATCGCGGGTGCCATCTGGCTCCGCCACCGAGGGTGCCACGAGGTGTTCGATCGCCGACAGCACGGTCGCGCCGGCCTCGGCGGGGAGACGGATAGTGATCACCACCGAGCCGTCATCGTCGACGCGATGGATCAGGCTGCGCCGGGTGTGCTGGATCTGTTCGCGTTCGACGGCGATGGGTTCGGCGCGTCGGTAGGCGCTGACGATTCGTTCGACATGATTGGTGGTGCCGGCCAAGGCCATGTCGACGAGCGCCTGTTCGCATTCGGGTGTAGCGATGCGGGTGATTGCACGCACCTTGGAGTACGAGACCTGCCCAGTGGCCATCGCCGCGGTGATCACCGGGAACCGTTCCAACGCCCGCGCCACGCGCACTTTCTCATGTGCCGCGCGGATGTCGAGGCCGACCTGCCAACACAACCACGCCGCGCAGGACTGGCACTCCCACAGCTTCCAACCTTGCCGGCGATCGAACTCTGCGACAGCCAACAGCCAGTCATGCTCGGCCGCCGTCAAATTGGCCGCCCCCTGGTGAATCACGGCTTCTAGCTGCTCCAATGGGCGATCAGGTGTAACGGTTGTATCCATTCGGCCATGGTACGCAAGGGGTGTTGCGCGGCAGTTGGGACACTCCCCAGGGAGTCTGGCCGACTGTGCTCGCGGCTTACACCGGACACGTTTTCGGGGCAGCGGAGATGATTGGCTGTGAATGGCCCGGTTCTGCGGGGCGGGATGGAGCGCACTTCTTTTGAGCATTGTTGTCGGAACAGAGTGGGATGTACTCGGGCGCGGCTCGTGCGAGAGCTTCTTCCGGTAGGTCTCCTCACCGCAGTCGT
>JAYTZE010000638.1:0-2832 GCA_043742385.1 Ilumatobacteraceae bacterium | reverse complement strand
TCATCTGCAACGTCGTTCCTTCGAAGGGCACCGAGAACGATTGGCAGCTCGCGGACTCGATCGCTGCCGGCTCCATCGGCGCCCCGGCCGCACTGCCGAAATCCGTCGACATGCGCGCCGCATGGTGGAAGATCAACAGTCAGGAAAACACCGGTTCGTGCGTTGGCTGGGCGACCGCCGACGGCGTCGTGCGTTGGCACATGACGAAGGCGAGCAGGATCACCAAGACGCAACTCCTGTCGCCTCGGCATGTCTGGATGGCCAGCAAGGAGACCGACACCATCACGACTCGCCCGGAAAGCTTCATCGAGGGGGCCGGCACAACATTGAAGGCCGCCGTCGACGTCGCCCGCAAACATGGTGTGGCTCTGATGGACGAGCTGCCCTTCCACATCCAGACAAAGATGTATACCGGCACTGAGAACGCCTTCTACGCCAGCTGTGCACAGCGGAAGGTGTCTGCCTACTTCAATCTGCACAGGAACCTGTCGAGTTGGAAGACGTGGCTGGCCAGCACCGGCCCGATCCTCGCCGCGTTCAACGTCGACTCCTCGTGGGACAACGCGGCGTCGAACGGCGGCAACATCGACACATTCCATCCAGACACGGTTCGCGGCGGCCATGCCATCTGCATCGTCGGATACCGCGCCGACGGCCGATTCATCGTGCGGAACAGCTGGGGCACGGCATGGGGCGTGAACGGCTTCGGATATCTGCACCCCGACTACATCGCCGCTGCCTTTTTCGACGAGTCCTACGGCGTCACCCTGTAACTGTCGACCGATCGTCAGATCGGTTTGCGACCAATCGCGATCACCGATAGCCCGAACGGCAGGCTGACCCTGCGCAGCAGCGCTCGCTCGGCTCGCGCAACCTGGCCGAGCACTCCACCCAAACCGCCTTCATTTCGTCCCACGTCGCTCTTGTGCTTGCCGCGCTCGACGATGCCCATGACTGCGGCGGGCGGAACCAGGAATGAGTAGGCGCCGGTCGCGCGCACGAGATCAAGCCCGGCGCTGCGCACCATTTCGCGCATCTCGGTGAGACTGAATCGACGCCCCGTGTGAGTGACATCGTCGTGTCCACGCCACAACCGCTTTCCGCCGGGCTCCATCAAACAGACCAGGCCGCCGGGCCTGGTGACACGGGCAAACTCGTCGACGATCGTCTGCGGATCAGGGTTCATCCGATGGCACAACGCGGTGACGCACAACACCGCGTCGAACGCGTCAGCACGGTGCGGCACGTGATTGATGTCGGCCTGAACCCCTCGATAGCGGGCGTGATCTTGAACCGCCGCCTGCAAGGCAACGGGTTCGAAGTCATCGAGCACCGTCGTCGACCGATCCGCCAGCCACGAGCCTGTTGCCCCCGATCCACCACCAGCGTCGAGATACATCGAACCCGCGTGAACCGGCGAAAGATGCGGTGCGATCAACGACTCCAGCAACGCGCGAGTCGAGCGATACCACCAATGTCGCTCGCCGGCAGCGACCATGCGTTGGTACTCGTCGTTGTCCATGCCATCGATCCTTGCATGCAGGATCTCTAGCATCGGGACATGCCTCTCAGTAGCGACCTGTCCTCCACCGTCTGCGTGGTCACTGGCGGGCTCGGCTTCATCGGCTCGAATGCCAGCCACGAACTTGTTCGGCGGGGCGCCACGGTGCGGATCATCGATGCGTTGATCGAGGGTCATGGCGGCAGCCGCCGCAACGTCGAGGGGCTCGATGTAGACATACTCGAGGCCGAGATCGGCGACGCTGTGGTGGCCGACGCGGTCGCCGGCGCCGACATCATCTTCAACCTCGCCGGCCAGGTGAGCCATCTCGCCTCGATGCGAGAGCCCCTGCACGATCTCCACGTCAATGCCGTCACCCATGCGTCGTTCCTGGAGATCCTCCGCCGGGTCAATCCGACGGCGCGCGTCGTGCATACATCGACGCGGCAGGTCTACGGGCGGCCACTTCGCTCGCCGGTCGACGAGCTCCACCCGACCAGCCCGATGGACGTCAACGGCGTCTCCAAGCTGGCGGGTGAACAGCTGCATCTCGTGTATCACACCGCCTATGACATGCCGACCACCAGTCTGCGGCTGACCAACGTGTATGGCCCGCGCCAGAGGTTGACGAGCGATGAGTTGGGCTTTCTGCCGGTCTTCATCCGCACTGCATTGTTGGGCGACGAGATCAGCATCTTCGGTGATGGCACGCAACGTCGCGACTGCGTGTACGTCGACGACGTCGTCGATGCGCTGCTGACCGCGACGGCACCTGAGGCGATCGGTCGAGTCTTCAACGTCGGCAACGTGATCGATCACTCGTTGGCCGAGATCGCGTCGGCAGTCATCGATGCAGCCGACAGCGCCGGCGGGGTGCGACTCGTGCCGTGGCCCCCGGATCACCAGCGAATCGACATAGGTTCGTTCCACACCGACGGCACCACCATCGCCGAGGTACTGGGCTGGAAGGCGACAACCGCACTCGACATAGGCCTTCGCGAGACGACGACGTTCTATCGTGGTCACCCGTGGTACCTGTCGTCGACCTGAGTCGGCGCGGGCAGCGGTTTGCCTCGACGTTCGCGAAAGCTGCAGAACGAATCGCGGCGAGCGGCAGTTTCCTTCTGGGGGCTGAGTTGTCTGCGTTCGAATCCGAATTTGCAGCGTGGCTCGGCGCTCAACACTGCGTTGCCGTGTCGTCGGGTGCCAGCGCAATCCAACTCGCCCTCTCGGCTGCAGGTATCGGTCCCAACGACGAAGTTCTGGTGCCGTCGTTCACGGCCGTACCCACGGCCTCGGCCGTCGCTGCCATCGGCGCAATTCCGCGAGCA
>JAYTZE010000637.1:0-5618 GCA_043742385.1 Ilumatobacteraceae bacterium | reverse complement strand
GCTGGAGTAGCTCGAACTCTTCGACGGTCATCAGCACGGCGCGAGCCTTTGAGCCCTCGCTGGGTCCAACAACACCACTTTGCTCGAGCAGGTCCATGATCCGACCTGCCCGTGCAAAGCCGACTTTCAACTTGCGCTGCAGCATCGATGTGGATCCGAGCTGGCTGCGAACCACCAACTCCATGGCCTGGCGCAACAGGGTCTCGTCCTCGTCTTCGCCGTCGGTGGCACCGGAGAAGAGCCCGCGTCCACCGCCGCTGTCTGCATCGCCCTCGACGCCACTGACGTATACAACCTCGGGTGCCTGCCGCCGCCAGTGCGCCACCACCTTGCGCACCTCTTCCTCGCTGACGAACGAGCCTTGGATACGTTGCGAGACGTTGGAGTTGCCGGGCAGCAGCAACATGTCGCCCTTGCCGACGAGCTTCTCGGCGCCAGGCTGGTCGAGAATGACCCGGCTGTCGGTCAGGCTGTTGACCGCATACGCGGCGCGCGCCGGAATGTTGGCTTTGATGACGCCGGTGATCACGTTGACCGACGGTCGCTGTGTGGCCACGATCAGGTGCACGCCAACGGCGCGGGCCTTCTGGGCGATCCGGGTGATGCTCTCCTCTACGTCGCGGGCGGCGACCATCATCAGGTCGTTGAGCTCGTCGACGATGATGACGATGTACGGCAGCCGCTCGAACTGGCGATCGGACCCTGGTTCTGCCGTCAGTTCGCCGCGGTCGTACGCCGCGTTGTAACCGGTGATGTCGCGGAATCCGACCTCGAACAGCAGGTCGTAACGCCGCTCCATCTCCTTCACCGCCCAGCCGAGTGCGTTGGCAGCCTTCTTCGGATTGGTCACGGGTTGCGTCAGCAGGTGTGGCAGTCGGTTGTATTGCCCCATCTCGACCTGCTTGGGGTCAATGAGAATGAGCCGCACCTGGTCGGGTGTGCTGCGCATGAGGATCGATGTCAAGATGCAGTTGAGGCCACTCGACTTGCCGGCCCCGGTCGTGCCCGCGATCAGCAGGTGCGGTGTGGTGGCGAGGTTGAGAAACACCGACCGCCCGGCGATGTCTTTGCCGATGGCGACGTCGAGCGGATGAGTTGCGGACTTGGCCTCAGGCGACGCCATGATGTCGCCGAGACTGACCAGCTGGCGGGTGTGGTTGGGCACCTCGACCCCGATGGCCGTGCGACCGGGAATGGGGGCCAGGATTCGCACGTCTGTGGCCGCCATGGCGTAGGCGATATCGCGGTTGAGGCTGGTGACCCTGGCCACCTTGACCCCGGAGCCCAGTTCGAGTTCGTAACGCGTGACGGTTGGGCCGACCGTCTGGCCCAGCAAGTTGGTCTCGACTCCATGTGATGTCAGCGCGTCGACCAGCGTGCGGCCACGGGCCTCGACCTCGGCCTTGTTGATGGTCTGCTGGGCCGATCTGTTGAGGTAGTTGGCCTGCGGCAGAACCCATTGGCCACGCTGTGCGCCAGGCCCGAGCTCGAGCTCGGATTGCTCGACCAGACCGGGATCCATGGCGCCGGGCGGGGGCAGCGGGCGCGACACCCGTGCCTTTCGTGGTTTGGTCGGCTCATCCCAATCTTCGTCGAGCGCCGCGTCGTACAGCACGGGCATGGGCAGCTCCCCGGAACCTTGACGATCACTCTTCAGCGTCGACATGTTGCCGAACGCGGATCGTGCCCTGCGACCGATCGGCATAGCGACCGCACCAACGCCTCGTCCGGTATTCGACAACATGGCCCGCAGCGAGGCGCCCGTCAGCATCAATGCGCCTCCGACGCATGTGGCCACCAGCACCACGATTGCACCACCCGAAGCGATCAATCCACGCAGCGGCTCGCCGATGAGCGCACCGATCCATCCGCCGGCACGGCCCAAGGTGTCGAAGTTGGCCATGATCTTCTCGGGACCGCGCACGACGTGCAGCAATCCGAGCAGCGACAAGCCGAGCAATCCCCAACCGACGGCCAGCCGGAAGCGGCGCATGCTCTGCCCCTTACCGACGAGGGCGGCGCCAATGGCCACGAGGGCAATGGGAACGACGAACCGACCGAGCCCGGTGAGCCAGCCGACCACGGTCTCAACCCCACGGCCGAGTGGGCCGGCCAGATTGAGGTAGATCGCCAGGCCAAGCAGTATGCCGACGGCAATGAAACCGATCCCTGCGAACTCGTTCTCGCGACCTTGGATGGCCTGGCGGAGTTCGGCCGAGGCCTGATCGCGACGCGAGGTCGGCGAAGCTGCGGCCGCTGGCGTCGGTTTGGCCGGCGTTCGCTTGGCAGTGGTCGTTGTTCTCGACCGTTTCTTGGGCTGACCCCACGTCGTCATAGAGGTTCCAACGGTACCAAGGGGGTGTCGTCGAAACGGGGCACTATCAGTTGGGGTCGACCGATTGCACTGTGCCGTCTGGGCCGACGACGACTACCAACTGCCCTCCCTGCTGGGAGGTGACCGCCACGCTGTACCGCACGATGCCGCCTTCGCCACCCTCGACGAAGAACAGATCGGCGCTGGACTGCGGGAGTTCGGCCTGCAGCTTGCTGAGCACCGTGTCGGGGTCGAAGTCGAGGGCCTCGGCCGAGAACGTGAAGCCGCTGGCCTCAATCCCTTCTGTCGAGGACAAGTCCCCGTCGAGGTACACCCAGGGTTGTGCCACAGTGCCGTCGTTCAACGCCACGATCAGATTGACCAGCTGTGAGGTGGCGTTGATCTCGAAGTACTGCTGCGGCCCGCCGAGCCTGGCTTCGAGAGCTGTGATCGCCGTGCTGATCAAGTCGGCGCGAGGAGGGGCGGCTGGAGAATCGGTGGGAGCGGCTGAGGTCACCGCCTGCGTGTCAGACGACGATCCTTGCGCGCTGCACGCCGCGAAGCAGAGCACGATTGCGACTGTGGAGACCAATCGACGACTGGCCTCGCTCAACCGGCCGGCCAACTGCCGGTCAGGCTTCCATGACGACGGGCACGATCATCGGCCGCCGCTTCGTGCGCTCGTTGACAAACTTGCCGGCCGCTCGGCGAACGTCGCGCTCGAGTGCATCGACATCGCGCACGCCGGCGGCGAGGGTCCTTTCGACCGCGTCGGCGACCGCGTCGCACGCCTCGTCGAGCAGATCCTCGGCCTCGGGCGCGTAGACCCAGCCGCGGGTGATGATCTCCGGGCCGACCAACACCTTGCCGGTCTCGATGTCGACGGTCACGACGACTACGACGACACCTTCCTCCGCCAACACCTTGCGATCGCGCAGCACACCCTGACCCACATCGCCGACGATGCCATCGACGTACAGATATCCGGCGGGCACTCGACCCGTTGCAGCAAGGCCGTCGTCGCTGAGGGTCAGCACATCGCCGTCCTCGCAAACCAGCACGTGATCGCGAGGCACCCCCATGAGATAGCCGAGCTTGGCGTTGGCGACGAGGTGCCGGTACTCGCCGTGGATCGGTACGAAGAACTCCGGTCGGGTCAACGAGATGTACGTCTTCAGCTCGTCGGCCTGGGCATGCCCGGTGGCGTGCACATCGGCAACACCGGAATGGATCACCTGTGCACCGGCACGCAGCAGCCCGTCGATCACCCGGTTGACGTTGCTCTCGTTGCCCGGAATGGCGTGGCTCGACAAGATCACGGTGTCGGTCTCGCCGATCTTGACCCACTTGTTCTCGCCGCGCCCCAGCAGGGCCAGTGCCGACATCGGCTCGCCCTGCGAACCGGTGGAGATCACACACACCTTGCCCGGTGGATAGTCGCCGATGTCGTCGATGTCGACGAGTGATTTGTCGGGGATCTTCACCACGCCGAGATCGCGGCCCAGGCGAACGTTCTTCTTCATGCTGAGGCCAAGGGTTGCGACGACTCGGCCCTCGGCGATCGCCGCGTCGGCGATCTGCTGAATGCGGTGAAGGTGACTGGCGAAACTGGCAGTGATGATGCGCTGCCCGCGAAGTTCGGCGAACAACGAGCGCAGCACCGTGCCGACGCTGGACTCGGACGGCGCGTGGCCCGCTTCTTCGGCATTGGTCGAATCGGCGAGCAACAGACGTATGCCTTCATTGGAGGCGATCGAGCCGATACGAGCCAGGTCGGTTCGCCGGCCGTCGACTGGAGTGAGATCGAGCTTGAAATCCCCCGAATGCAGGATCACGCCTTGCGGCGTATGAATGGCGATGGCGTGAGCGTGCGGCACCGAGTGAGTGACAGGGATGAACTCGACGTCGAATGGCCCGATCATGCGTCGCTCGCCGTCGGCGACCACGATCAACTCGGTCTTGCCGAGCAGCCCGGCCTCTTCAATGCGGTTGCGGGCCAGGCCCAGCGTGAGCGCCGAACCAAAGATCGGAAAGCTCAACTCACGAAGCAGGTAGTGCAAGGCGCCGACGTGGTCTTCGTGGCCGTGCGTGGCAACGACTCCCTCGATCCGGTCGGCGTTCTCGCGCAGCCAGGTGAAGTCGGGCAACACCAAGTCGATGCCGTGCATGTCGGGATCGGGGAACATCAGTCCGACGTCGATCAACAGCACGCGATCCTGTTGCTCGATGGCCATGCAATTGCGGCCGATCTCACCGAGACCACCCAGGAAGATCACGCGAACTGGGTCAGCCATCAGCAAGCACCGTTATCGCCGGAAGCCGGATCACTGTGGGCGGTCGGGAAACGCATCTCTCCATCGTTGCAGGTTGGCCGATACCTCCCGGGCACGCGCTTCGACGAAGGCCGGCGCATCGCCCATGGGCAGGCGGGCCTGACCGACCTGAATACCGAGGTGACGCATCATCGCCTTGGTCGGTATTGGATTGGGTGCGTCGTCACCGGTCTCGAACGCAAAACTGTCCAACATGCGGCTGTTGACCAGGCGAGCCCCTTCGTTGTCGCCTTTCTCCCACAGGTCGAACATCTCCTGGTGATCCTCACCGGTCCAGTGGGTAGCGACGCCAACCGTGCCGACGATTCCGCTGGCCAGCAGCGGCAACGTCATGATGTCGTCGCCGCTGTACGCCTCGCACCCAGCAGGCAACGAACTGATCAAGGCCGCTGTTTCACCGGGGTTGGCCGCAGCGTCTTTCAGGGCAACGATGTTCGGTACGTCGCGGAAGAGGTTCAACAGTGTAGCCGTGTTGATCTTGCGGCCGGTGCGAATGGGAATGTCGTAGACCATCACCGGGAGATCGCTGGCGGCGGCGATGGCGCGCATGTGAGCGTCGATACCGGCCTGCGAGGGGCGGTTGTAGTACGGACACACGGCAAGTACTGCGGCGGCTCCCAGGGTCTTGGCCTCCTTCGTCAGGTGGACGGAGTGACGTGTGTCGTTGGTGCCGGTTCCGGCTATCACGGGAATCGTCACAGCTTCGATCACCGCGGCGAAGAGTGAGAGCCGCTCGTCATCGTTCAGCGTGGGCGCCTCGCCCGTTGTGCCGGCAATCACCAGACCGTCGTTGCCGTGGTCCTGCAGGTAGCGAGCCAGCACCTTCGCGGCATCGAGATCGAGGCCTCCATCGCGGTCGAATGGTGTGACCATCGCGCTGAGCACGCGTCCGAATCGAGCCATATTGCAATCGTAGATGACACGTGCGGCATGGATACGGTCGGTTCATGAACCTCTGGGCACTGCGGTGC
>JAYTZE010000636.1:0-2840 GCA_043742385.1 Ilumatobacteraceae bacterium | reverse complement strand
GCAACGGGACTGCCGCACCTCGGCCGCCCTCGATGAACGTCGTCTCGACGTGCAACAAGGTCTTGCGCAGCTCGATCGGCATCACAGTCTCCGTGTTTCAAGATGATGAGAAGTGGAATACTGTATGATGGTATACCATACACCGGAAGAGCGCAACCCTGAGAATGAAGCCTGAGAATGAGCAAGGATGAGTCGATGACAACGCGCGAAGCCGCGATCGAGTCGCTGAGGATCGACAACCCACCCGTGACCCTTCGCGAGCTGGCCCTCGACCGGATCCGCGAGGCGATCGTCGCAGGCACCTTCGAACCGGGAACCCGCCTGGTCGAACGGACCCTCTGCGACCAATTGGGCGTTTCCCGCTCGGTCATCCGCGAAGTGATCCGACACCTCGAGACGGAGGGTCTCATCGAGATGGCCAGGCAGGGACCGATCGTGGCCCGGCTCGACTGGAACGATGCTCGCCAGATCTACGACATCCGTGCACTGCTCGAGTCGGCAGCGGTCGCGGACTGCGCGTCGAGTGCCGACTCGGTGACCAAATCGCGACTCGCCGCGATTCTCGACGATCTCGATCGCAATGCCGCCCATCACGACCCACCGACCATGCTCGACGCCACCATCGAGTTCTATGCGGTGATCTTCACAAGCAGCGGTCACGACGTCGCCTGGGAGATCGTCGCCCGACTCAACAGTCGCATCTCACGGCTGCGGGTGATGACGCTGGGCACTGCGAATCGAACCGTGTCCGGTCCCGCTCGGCTGCGTGAGATCTTCAACGCGATCGAGCGCAACGACCCCGAGGCTGCCGCCGACGCCTGCCGTCAGCACATCGCCGAGGCGGCGACGATCGCCGAAAGGATCCTGACGAGTTCGACGATTTCGGTTGAGGGATCGAGATGAGGAGGCCGGTTTGACCAGCTTTGCGACCGTCTCACATTGCCCCGGTGGACATGCAGAACGACCTAGTTCGAGGGTTCGACTCGCCTTGCGCTGTTCGACGGTACTGCCACGAACTCGTCGCGGGCGATGCGGTCGGGGATCGCATCCGCTCGGAAGCAGCGCAGCTCGATGCTCGTTCGCGTCTGGGTCATCGCCGCGGTCACGTGAGTGCGATGCAGAACATCGCCGCTGAAGACCAGCGCGTCGCCCGCTTCCAGCGCCGGCCGCGTTCGTCGCGAAGTCGGCCATTGCTGCTCGACAGCGCCGTCAGCGAGCTGCGTGGGTGAGAGCATGCGATCGACGCGATCGGTGACGAGTTCGAGCCCCGGTGCATCGACACCGCACGGCGACAACGCGATCCAGCACGTGACCACCCGCAGCAGTGCGTCGTCGGGGATCGCCGCGTCGCCGCTCCGTGCAAACTCGAATCCGAGCGCGCCGTCCTGATGCCAACTGTGCGGGCGATGCCGCGGCGGAGCGGACTTCGGGGTGTACTGCCGGCGCACCCAGCATTGGTCGGCATCGATCGCTAGCCACGGCCCCAGGACGCCCACGCAGCGCTCCAGCACGAGGCCGCTCAGCGCCGACCAGACGTCGATCACGGACAGAGCGGCGACCGCGCGCAGCCGGAACGACGAGCCCTCCGGCACGAAATCCGAGCTCGGAGCGACTTCGATGTGGCGATAGGCGGCGTCGATCAGCGCGAGCCACGTCGAACACGCCGTTGGCGGAACCGCCGCCGGCACGATCGCAATCTCGGCCCCCCAGGCGATCGTCTGAGATGACCTCAACACCCGCGCACCATATGCCACTCACGAGCTACGGCACCGACGCGGCGATTCGTAGCGCCGTGTCCAGGAGGATGTCGGCCTCGAGACGGAACACCTGACCACCGCGTTGCCACAGCAACGTATTGGTGGCAAGGCGGAGAGTGTCCTCCAGCACCTCATCACCGACCTCGAAGAACAGTTGATGGGGTGATCCCTCGATCCAGAAGCCTTCGGCACCGCCGACGTCAACGGATCGGACGGTGGCGTCGTCACCGAGCGTCTTGCGGAAGAGACCCTCGACGAGGTTTGCCGATATCGCCGAGACCAAGGCGCCGACTCCGGTGATCGTTGACTGCGGAACAAGCTCGGAAGCCGCGTAGACCACCATGATCTGACCGGTCTCCGGTGGCCGTAGGACGTGGATCGATTGTGGCTCTCCCAGCAGCTCCGGCATGGGATTCGCAAGTCCGGTTTGCGACATCGCTTCGTCGATCGAAACCGTTGGTCCGAGATCCAGTTCGATCACAGGTTGAGCGTCGGACACATCGGTCGTTGGCCCAGTCGTCGGACCAGTCGTCGACACGGTCACCCCCGGTTCGATGCGAACACTGTCGAAGCCGAGCCAGCGGGCAACAACGCGGCGAGGTCCGGGCAGCGCGACAACGACCACCAGCACAACAACAGCCATCGCTCCAGCGACGCGCAGGATGCGACGACTCGCATGATGCCGCTCGGGCTCGCCGATGCGACGAACCACATCGGCGGCCAGCCAGTCGCCACCGGGAATCTCCAACCGCTCGGCGAGCTCGCCCAGAGAACGTTCGAGGTCGATCACTGTTGCTCCATTTCGTTCCGAAGGCGGGCTAACGCACGAGCAGTTCTCGATTTCACCGTGCCGACTGCAACACCCGCTGCACGCGCTGTTTCGACCTCGGACAAACCAGCGAAGTAGCGGTACGCCAACACCTGACGATCACGGGGTCCGATGCGGCCGAGCGCCAGTCCCAAGCTGCGGGCAGCGTCGGCGTCGAGCGCGCTCGTTTCCGGGTCGGGCACCGAGGCAACCACCCACGAGCCGTACCGCTCGTCTCGGCGTCGCCTTCGATCGCGGCCACGCAGATGGTTCTT
>JAYTZE010000635.1:0-5627 GCA_043742385.1 Ilumatobacteraceae bacterium | reverse complement strand
CGACCACCGCGTCGAGCGAGTCGAGCCATTCCTGGGTCTCGCCGGGGTCAGAGTCGGGCAGCTGGTTGACGAAGCCGTCGAAGATCATGACCCTTAGTCAAGCAGGCTTACCGCTGAGTAATGTGCGCGACGATGGTGAACCGGGCCATCAGGGCATCCACCAGCCGGTGGTGTCGAACAGCGTGTGCGCGGCGACCAGCGACGTGATGCACAAGTTGCCTCCAGCCGACAGCCCGACCGTCAACGAGTTGGCGATCACCGAGCCTCGGGCTCCGTTGACCGACGACGTTGCGCCGACTGGTTGCCCGCACGTCGTGCCGGTCAGGTAGCCGTCGACGCCGGGGTTGACCTGGGTGATCGTGCCGGTGACCGCTTCGGCCGCATCGGGTGCGGCGCCGATCTCGATCGTCTGCCCGACGCCTTGGTGCCCGCGCCACCCACCAGTGCCTACCCGGGTGTCGACCATGCGGGTTGGCGTCACCGGCGTGAACCGCAGCGTGTTGGTCGTGTTGAACACTCCGGTGATGTCGACGATCACATCGACAGGCGAGTTGGTGAAGACACAGAAGGTGCCATCGGCGGCGATGGGCACGAACACTGCGCCGGCGACGGTCTCACCGCGCTGCCAGTTCACGTTCGACGCCACCGGAATCGTGCCGGCACACGGAAACGCTGTCAGGAAGCCTGCGTCGCTGCCAGCCGTCACCGTGAGCGTTGCCGCGACAGCCACGGCTCCCGTCGGGGCCGGGATTGCAATCATCGACGCTCGTCCGGTGTTGCGTGTGTCGAGTTTGCGCTGGGGAATGATGGGATCGAAACCCAGCGCGCCCGAGGGCACGAACACTCCCTGCAGGTCGACGATGATATCGGTGGCTGCGTTGCTGAAGATGCACACGCGCTTACCGGGTTCGCCGAGCAACGTGGTGGCCTGGGCGCCGCGCGCTTGGCCGGCCAGGAAGTTGACGCTCGACGCCAACGGTTGCTGGGTGCCGCACGGCCATACCGTCAGGAAGCCCGCAGCACCGGGCGCGGCGGCGGTGACATTGACTGCGGCGGCGGCTGCATCGGCACCGACGTAGGTCGACAGATCGACGATCAAGGTGCCACCAGCGGCGAGACGTTGGCCGGTGTCGCGGGTGTCGACCACTCGCACCGGATTGACAGGGCCGTACTCGAACGACGCGCCACCGGGCGGCGCGGGGACCTCTGCGCCGATGCTCCTCGACCCCGCCATCCGGGTCGTGACATCGTCGGCGATCAGTGTGCTGCGTCGTTGGTACTGACCTGCCCCGGGCAGGTGCGTGTTGTCGGCGGAGATGCCGATGCCTGCCGCGACCCGGATCGTCGGCCAATCCCACAGCGTGAGGTTCGGTCGTTCTGCCGCGACGATCTGCAAGGCCTGGTTCCACGCCTCCTGGTTGGCCGGGATCGCCGCGGTCTGCAGCGCCCACCAGACCTCGTGATCAGCCCCGGCGACGTCCATGAATCCACGAATGTCATCCGCAGCGCAATCGACACTGCCGTTGCAGGCGATGATGTCGTTGGGTCCCATGCTGACGACGATCACCGGCGGATCGAACCCGCCCGCACGCTGGTTGGCGAGCCACAGCGACATGTTGGCTCCCGGGTTCGCCGGCACCATCTTGCCGGCCTGGAAACCGACGCCCGCCGCCATGCGCACCGGGCCCCAGCCACGGTCAGCGAGTAGGTGGGCCAGCGACGGACCCCAACCAGATTCGAACGGCGGTCCGTAGGCAGAGCCGAGCATGACAGAGTCGCCGACAACCGCAATCCCACCCTTGGGACCTGGCACGTCGATGAACACCGACACGAACAGCCGATCGGCGGCCGCAGGGCTGGGCGCCACCACCACACCGGCGGCAACCACGATGGCCATGACAGCTGAGATGGCCAGTTTCGGCATATCGGCACAGTAGTTTGCCCCGATGAGCACACCCAGGGCAGCGCACACGGTGTTCACGGACGGAGCATGCGCCGGCAACCCCGGGCCCGGCGGGTGGGCGTGGGCGACCGCACCTGACGGCGCGTTGCGCGACAGCGGCGGCGAAGCCAAGTCCACCAACCAGCGGATGGAGATCATGGCCGTGCTCGAGGCCCTGCGCTCGCTCGATGGTCAACTCGCCATCGTCAGCGATTCGACCTACGTCGTGAACTGCTTCCGCGACAAGTGGTGGAAGCGGTGGCAGGCGAATGGGTGGAGGAATGCCAAGAAGGAGCCCGTGGCCAACGTCGACCTGTGGCAACCGCTGATCGATTTGGTGCTGGCCCGCTCACCCGAGTTTCGGTGGGTGAAGGGTCATTCTGGTGACCCCATGAACGACCTCGTCGACGCCCTAGCGGTGGCCGCTTCGAAGGGCTCGTTCGCGCCTCGCCCGGATCCGGCGCCGGACATGGAGCAACCGCAAGGCTCCCTCTTCGACCCGTAGCACCTTCCAGTGGAGTGTTTCACGCCACCCCGAGTGGGCGCGTAACACTCCACTCGGGGTGGCGCCGGGCGTTATCGTCGCCCTCCATGGACATCAACGGCGCAAGCGCAATCGTCACAGGTGGAGCATCAGGGATCGGGGCGGCCGCAGCCCGCGCGGTGGCCTCGAGAGGCGCCAAGGTCCTGATCGCAGACCTGCAGGAGGAGAAGGGTTCGGCGCTGGCCGACGAGATCGGCGGGGCCTACTGCAAGGTCGATGTGACCAACACCGACGACATCGTCAATGCCGTCGAGATGGCCAAGAGCATGGGCCCGGTGCGCGTGCTGGTGAACTCGGCCGGCATCGGCTGGGCGCAGCGCACGGTTGGCAAGGACGGCACCTACGACTCGGCGGCCAACCTCGATGCCTTCAAGAAGGTGATCGCCATCAACCTGGTGGGTACCTTCGATTGCATCCGTATTGTCGCCACGGCGATGAGCACCACCGAGCCGATGGAGTTCGGCGAGCGCGGGGCGATTGTCAACATCGCCTCGGTCGCGGCCTTCGACGGCCAGATCGGTCAGGCGGCGTACTCGGCGTCGAAGGGCGGCATCGTCGGGATGACCCTGCCCATCGCCCGCGACCTGTCGGCCATCGGTGTACGCGTCAACACCGTCGCGCCCGGACTGATCGACACGCCGATCTATGGCACCGGCGACGCCAGCGAGGCGTTCAAGGCCAACCTCGAAAGGGGCGTCCTGTTCCCACACCGCCTGGGTACGCAGGAAGAGTTGGCTTCGGTGATCATCGAGTGCATCACCAACAGCTACCTCAACGCCGAGACCATCCGCGTCGACGGCGGCATAAGAATGCCACCCAAGTAAGTGCCGCTATGCGCAACTGGCGTTACGAGAGATGTGCGCTCTCCGGCGGCTCATCTCTCATCGCGTGGGGAGCGTCCAGCAACAGGCGAGAGCCGCCGTCGTAGGTGACGTAGTTCCACGCCCAGTTGACGAACACGTTGGCCCGGTTGCGGAACCCCATCAGCTCGATGAGGTGCAGTCCGAGCCACATCAGCCAACCGATGACGCCGTGGAAACGGAGACCGTTGGGGAACTCGACCACGGCCTGGTTGCGACCGGTGGTGGCCATCGAGCCCTTGTCGCGGTAGTGAAACGCCGACGTAGCGTGGCCGGCAAGTCGCGGCCGTCGCGCACCGTCACCGTCTGCGGCCCCAGGTCGATCCCAGTTACCTCGCCGAGCACAAAGCGGATCGCTCGGTTGCGCCTGAAGATCCCGCGAATGGGGAAGCCGATGTCGTCGGCATCGAGACCGGCGGTGGCCACTTGATACAGCAACCGATGATCACGACGTGCGGGCGACTCATCGACGGTCCAGGATGCCTCGTGCGTAGCTGGCTTGGCCGGCATGTTGGATGTTGTCGTCGGCGATGCTGACCAGCCGCACCCCGAGCGTCACGGGCGGATCCCAGCCCTCGTCGACGATGCGGTCGAGATCCTTCGGCGAGGTCTGTTCGAGCAACACTCGGGTACGAGCTGCGACGGCCTCGAAGTACTCGATCAGCGCCTCGGCACTCTCCGGGCGAATGGCCATGACCTCCTTCCACGAGTGGCTGTACCCGGTGTTGTTCGGATCGGCGGCGACACCAAAACGGGCCGCCCAGCCGCCCGACGCCCACACCTGGTCCTGCTCGAGGATCTCGGCGATGTGGTGGTCCTGCACCCGGGTGAGATGCCACACGAGCCAACCGATCGGGTTGGCTCCAGGCTCCGGAGGGGTGGTCAAGGCCGCCGGATGTAGCCCGTCGACGGCCTCATGAACGTGCTCGGTGATCCGCTCGAAGAGATCGATCAGCAGTTCGCGAAGTTCCATGGACGGGATCTTCGCACGAACGGGTGCCTGCCTAAACTGCGCCGTCGACGACGAGGGAGGAAGCGATGGAGGCGGTACGAATCGGCCTGATCGGCGCCGGGTTCATGGGCAAGATCCACAGCATCGCCTACCGCAATGCGGCCATGCTGTTCGGGTCGGAGATTCCGCCGCTCGACAGCGTCGTCGTCACAGATTTCGATCCATCGCTGGCCGATCGGGCGGCGACGGATTGGGGCTGGACCCGATCCGTTTCCACGTGGCAAGAGATCACCTCATCCGCCGACGTCGACGTCGTCGACATCTGCACTCCCAACGACACCCACGTCGACATCGCCCTCGACGCGCTGGCGCACGGCAAGCACGTGTTGTGTGAGAAGCCGTTGGCGCTCGACGGCGATAGCGCCTATCGGCTGTGCCAGGCCGCCATGGATAGCGACCGTGTCACCCAGGTGGGGTTCGTCTACCGCCAATGGCCGGCGGTCGCCATGGCTCGCCAACTGATCGACGAGGGCGCCATGGGCCAGGTGCGCACGGCGAGGGGCCAGTTCTTGCTCGACTACAACAGCAACCCCGATGTGCCGATGAGTTGGCGGTTCGACAAGGCCAGGGCGGGCTCCGGCGCGCTGGGTGACGTCGGTTCGCACTGCATCGATTTGCTCCAGTACCTGGCGGGTCCGATCTCGCAGGTGGCCGCCCGCATGCAGACCTTCGTCCCCACGCGTCGAGGCGTCGATGGCGGTCATGTCGATGTCACGGTCGACGACCAGACCGAGATCCTCGCCGACTTCGAGAGCGGGGCGAGCGGCACCATCCTCGCCTCGTGGGCGGGTACTGGTCACAAGTGTGATCTCGGCTTCGAGGTGATCGGCTCGCGCGGCTCTGTCTCGTTCAGCTGGCAGCGTTCGAACGAACTGCGCTTCTTCGACGGCACCGACCCCGAAGATCGGCAGGGCTTTCGGACGATTCTGGTCGGGCCAGCGCATCCCGGCGCCGACGGCATCCACACAGTCGCCGCCCAGGGACTCGGCTACACCGACGCGTTCACGATCGCGGCCCGTAACACACTGCGCAACCTCTCCGCCGGCAAGGTGTTGTCAGGCCCGACGTTTGTCGACGGGCTGCGCGTCGCCGAGGTGACCGACGCCGTGATCGCCGCTGTCGCGAGCGGCTCGAACGTCGCGGTCACCCGACGAAGCCTGTAGGTCAGACGGCGAGACCGATGCCGCGCAAGTAGTCGAGGCTGGCCTTGGCGTCTTCGAGCGCCGTCGTGGTCGATCGAAAGTCACGGTCCTGCTCGATCGTGCCCGA
>JAYTZE010000634.1:0-5628 GCA_043742385.1 Ilumatobacteraceae bacterium | reverse complement strand
AGCACGATGCCGTCGTCGCTCCACATCGTCTCGATCGGCATGTCGTAGAGCTCGATCATGCGCCGCTCGATGGCCATCGCCCACGGCGCGTGCACCGGTGTGCCGAACGGCGTGAGGATGCACACCCGCCAGTCGCCGATCTCATCGCGGAACCTCTCGACCACCACCGTGCGGTCGTCGGGCACGACGCCAGTGGACTGGGCCTGCTCGGCGAGGTAGCTCACCACATTGCCGGCCGCGAACCGATCGAGGCGGTAGTCGGCCATCAGTCGCGTGATTGCCGCATCGCTGCCCAAGGCTCGCATCTCGCGCTGGAACTCGCCCAGGGCGCGGCCCAGCTCGAGCGGCCTGCCGGGGCGGTCGCCGTGCCAGAACGGCATCTTGCCCTGCTCGCCAGGCGCCGGAGTGACGGTGACACGCTCGAACGTGATGTCTTCGATGCGCCATGTGCTGGCGCCGAGCAGGAAGGTCTCGCCGGGACGGCTCTCGTACACCATCTCCTCATCGAGTTCGCCAACACGCGTGCCGTCGGGAAGAAAGACGCCGTACAAGCCACGATCGGGAATGGTGCCACCGCTGGTGACGGCCAACCGCTTGGATCCATCGCGGGCGCGCAACGTGCCAGCCGTGCGGTCCCACACGAGACGCGGGCGCAGCTCATTGAACTCGTCGCTGGGGTAGCGACCCGAGAGCAGATCGAGCACGTTGTGCAACAAGTCATCGCTCAACTCGGCAAAGTTCGCGCATCGCCGGGCCAGCGCGGCGACGGAGTCGACCGTGCATTCGGGGTGGGTGGCGACGTGGGCAACGATCTGTTGGGCCAGGACATCGAGCGGGTTACGCAAGAAGCGAGTGGCCTCGATCTGGCCGGTGACCATTCGTTGTGCGACCACGGCAGCCTCGAGTAGGTCGCCACGGTGCTTCGGGTACAGCGTGCCGCGACTTGGTTCGCCGACAGAATGTCCAGCGCGACCGACGCGTTGCATGCCCCGCGATACCGCGCCGGGAGACTCAACCTGGATGACCAGATCGACAGCGCCCATGTCGATACCGAGTTCGAGCGAACTGGTGGCGACGATCCCGCGCAGCAGTCCCCGCTTCAATTCATCTTCGATGACGACGCGCTGCTCGCGGGCGAGCGAACCGTGATGAGCCTTGACCAGGTCGTCGCCGGCCAGTTCGTTGAGGTTGGCCGCCAACCGCTCGGCCTGGCGCCTCGCGTTGCAGAAGATGATCGTGCTGCGATGCGCCAGCACCTGGGCGAGCACCGCCGGATACACGCTTTCCCAGATGTTGCCCATCTCTTCGACGGGCACGACGACATCCACCTCCATCTGCTTGCGGATACCGGCATCGACGATGTTGACCCGGCGCCTAGCACCATCGGCACCGTGCCCGCCCAGGAAATGAGCGACCTCCTCGAGCGGACGCTGTGTAGCCGACAGGCCGATGCGCTGCGGCGGACGAGCGGTGATGGCCTCCAATCGTTCGAGCGACAACATGAGGTGGGCGCCGCGCTTGGTGGTGGCCATCGCGTGAATCTCGTCGATGATCACCGTGTCGACGTTGACGAGCGTGTCGGCGACCGACGACGTGAGCATGAGGTAGAGACTTTCGGGGGTAGTAATGAGCAGGTCGACTGGGTGGCGAATGAGCGCCTGCCGATCCTTGGGCGAGGTGTCGCCCGTGCGCATGGCGACGGTCGGCTGGTAGAAGGACACCCCGAGCCGTTCGGCCGCCAGGCCAATTCCCATCAGCGGAGCACGCAGGTTCTTTTCGATGTCGAAGGCCAGGGCCCGCAATGGTGAGATGTACAGCACTCGGGTGCGTCTCTTGGGATCGGTCGCCTCGGTGGTGCACAGCCGGTCGATCGAGGCCAGGAAAGCGGTCAGCGTCTTGCCGCTGCCCGTTGGCGCGCAGACCAGGGTGTGGTTGCCACTGAGAATCGATGGCCAACCATCGAGCTGCGGCGACGTCGGCACCGGGAATGACGCCGCGAACCAGGCCCGAACCGCCGGCGAGAAGGCCTGGAGCACCGGATGATCAGCCATGCCATCAGGTTACGCGTGAGCCGGTGCGCCTTCGGCGCGCCGTCTCACCCACTACGGAGGGCAGGCAGGGTGGTCGTCTGGAGACAGGCCGATAGAGTTGTACGACCCATGACGCAGCATCACCCCGATCTTGCCGCCGAACAGGACTTCATCGACCACGCCTACCGGTGTCTCGAGGTCAGCCGCGACGCGGCTTGGCGGATGCGAAATCTCCACGAGGGCACCCTCGGCGGAACCTTTCAGGCGCGCTACGAACGCGACGTGTTCGACGAGGCAGTCGTCAATCGACTGACACAACTCGATCTCGGAAGCGCCGCCCTCGTATTCGGCCGTATCGACCGCATGGCCGAGACGCCCGACGGCCTGGAGACGTTCCACATTGGCCGGCTGGCGATCGCCGATGAGGAGAGCGAGCCGGTGGTCGTCGATTGGCGAGCCCCCGTCGCCGAACCGTTCTACCGAGCCACCGGTCGCGAGCCCATGGGCCTGGCCCGTCGCCGGCACTTCGCCGTTCAGGGTCGCACGCTGCTGGGGCTGGAAGACGAGCTGTTCGGCGAGGGCCACCTCGGTGTCGGTCACGACGACGGACTCGACGGCCAGGGTGCGGCCGGGCTGACCACTGGGCTGACCACTGGGCTGACCACTGGGTTGAACGGTCAGAACCGCCTCGGTCCCGACAGCGGTCTTCGCGGCTACAGCACGCTGCTCGCCGCGTTGGAACGCGGTCGCACGGGCCAGCTTGGCGACATCGTCGCCACCATCCAGGCCGAGCAGGACGAGATCATCCGCAGCCCGCAGGCAGGCGTGCTGGTGGTGCAAGGCGGCCCAGGAACGGGCAAGACGGTCGTGGCACTGCACCGCGCCGCCTATCTGCTCTACACCTATCGGTTCCCCCTCGAAGATCAAGGGGTGCTGGTCATCGGCCCCAACAGGGTGTTTCTGCGGTACATCGAGCAGGTGCTGCCCTCGCTGGGCGAAGCCGGCATCGAGCAAGTCGTGCTCGGTGACCTGGTGCCCGATGTCGACTGGGCGCGCTACGGGCTCGACACCCCCGATTCACCGCAAGCTGCCACAGTGAAGGGCAACATCCGCATGGCCGACGTGATCGACCAGGCGGTCACCGACCGCGAGCGTCCGCTGCGCGCCGATGTCGTCGTACCGTTTCGCACCGGCTATCTGCGACTGCGCGCCGAGGAGACACAGCGGATCGTGCGAAGCGCGCAACGCCGCTTCCGCCGTCACAACGCTGCACGACGCTGGGTCGAGAGCGAGATCTGGTCGGCGATGGCCGCGACGTGGCGCGATGGCACCGTGAGTACGCGCGATGTGAGGGAGGCCGTGCGGCCGATGCCCGAGGTCCGCGAAGCAATGGAACGGATGTGGCCGCTGCTTTCGCCGGCGCAGTTGCTGCACGACCTGTTCGGGAGCAAGGCCTTACTAAGGCTCGCGGCGGCCAAACACCTCGACGAGTCGGAGTACCTCTCGCTGTACCGACCACGGCACGACGATGTCACCAAGGTGCGCTGGACCGACAACGACGTTGCCCTCCTCGACGAAGCCCGCAGCTATCTCGGGTCCAAGCCGGCGAAGAGTCAGGGGCAGAACGGCCAACATGGCCATGGCCCGAGCCAGCCGGACAACGACGAGATTCGCACCTACGGCCACATCGTCGTCGACGAAGTCCAAGACCTCACTCCCATGCAGTTGCGGATGGTCTCGCGGCGCTCGTTGAACGGCAGCATGACGGTGGTGGGCGACATCGCCCAGGCCACCGGGGCGTTGGCCCCCAACGACTGGGCCGACGTGCTGCGATACCTGCCCGACCAGAAGCCATCGAGAGTGATCGGGCTCAGCGTCGGCTACCGCATCCCAGCCCAGATCATGGCCCTGGCCAACCAGGTGATGCTTGCCGCGACACCGACCCTGCGGGCACCAACCAGTGTGCGCCAGAGCGACGACGTTCCGGAGTTCGTGCACTCGGCACCGCACGAACTGCTGGTCGCAGTCGCCGAGGCGACCCGAAGCCTCACCAGTGAGATCACCGACGGCACGATTGCCGTCGTCGCTCCCGATTCGATGGTCGACCGCGTGTCGCAAGCGCTCGAGGATGCAGGCATCGAGCACGGGCGGGCTACTCGCACCGGGTTGGAGATGGGCGTCACGGTCGTGCCGGTCAGCGTCGTCAAGGGCCTCGAACTCGACGGTGTCGTCGTGGTCGAGCCGTCGAGCATCATTGCCGAAGAGCAGCAAGGGCTACGAGCGCTCTACGTGGCCCTGACCCGCAGCACGCGACGGTTGACCATCGTGCACGCCGACACATTGCCGGCGCCTATGCAACTGTCAAGTAGGCCTGCACCAACGCCTTGAGATTGCGGTACACCTTGTCGGCGGCGGCCGGCACGTTGGAAGTCGCCGCATCGCGTCCTTTGGCGATCTCTGCGTCGATCTCGGTGGCAATGTCGCGATCTGTGCCCACGACTTCGTCGCGCGCAACCGCCCACAACGCTTCGATCCGCTCGACGACCGCAAACTTGTCGCCTTTGCCGACGATCAGCGCCGAGAGTCCTGCGGCCTCGGTGACCAATTCCGGTAACAGCTCGGCAGCGGTTCCGGTGGGGGGCACGGTTGTGGTCGGCGCTGCGGTCTGGGAGCTGATCGACGTGTCGTAGGTGGTTGCTGCACACGACGCTGCGGAGATCACCAGGACGACAAGAACCAGTGTTCTCCCGGGCCTCACGCAATTACCAGGATGCGGGCGCTGGCGAATGAGCCGACTCCCACGTGATGTCCTTCGATCTCGATGGTCATGGTGCCGTCGGGTGACGCCGCGGTCAGCATGCCACTGCGGCCGGGAAGGATGCTGGCTTCTTCGAGAAAGTCGAGCAGGCCGGGTGTGAACTCGAGCTCTTCCGGAATGCGGTTGATGGTGAACGACTTGCCGACTTCGACATCGGCGAGCGGAACGAGTATCGGCTCGAGGTACAGCGAGCCGGGAATCGGGTTGCCGTGCGGACAAGTCGTCGGACTGCCGAGCACACGGTCCATCGCCTGTTCGACCGCATCGCTCATGACGTGTTCCCACTTGCCAGCCTCGTGGTGCGCCTCGGCCCACGACAACCCGAGCATGTCGGTGAGGAACCGCTCGGCGATGCGGTGCCTGCGCACAACGAGCTGCGCCAACGCTTGGCCGGAGAGTGTGAGACGGATGGCTCCGTCTGTCGTGATCAGTCCCTCTGACTCGAGCCGGCGGATCATTTCGCTGACCGCCGGACGGCTGACCTGCAGCCGGTCTGCGATCCGTGCCTGGATAACGGCAACATCGTCCTCGTCGAGCTCGAATATGCATTCGCAGTATTCCTCGAACGCAGGATGGTGCTCTCCTGACGCGGGCATAGATCATAGGCTACCGGTAGCGTGCGACACGCATGTCTACAGCGCCATTCCTCCTGGCAGCCAAAGGTGATCGTGGCACGCGCACTCCGGTGTGGTTCATGCGTCAAGCGGGGCGCAGCCTGCCCGAGTACCGGGCGAGGCGAGGCGACGGCAGCATCCTCGATGCCATCAAGCAGCCAGATCT
>JAYTZE010000633.1:0-1282 GCA_043742385.1 Ilumatobacteraceae bacterium | reverse complement strand
CGCATCGCAACCGGGACCTGTGAACAGTTCGCTCTCTGTCGCGTCGCCACTCGTCCGGGACTGTCAGCGTGTGACAGCCTCGGGGAACGCGTGAGTCGTCGGTAGCCTGGTGAGTCGTGGCACAGCGGTTTTATGTCGAGACCCTGGGATGCCCGAAGAACCAGGTCGACAGCGACAAGTTGGTCGGCACGCTGCTGGCCGACGGGATGACACCGACCGACGATGCGACGCTCGCCGACTTGGTCGTCGTCAACACCTGTGCCTTCATCGACGAGGCTCGCAAGGAGTCGATCGACACCATTCTCGCGCTGGAGGATCAACGCAAAGAGGGCGCCCGGCTTGTGGTCACCGGCTGCATGGCCGAGCGTTACGGCGACGAACTCGCCGCTGCGCTGCCGGAGGTCGACCAGGTCGCCGGATTCGGTGTGCCGATCAACCTTGGCCGAAAGCCGTTGTCGATCAGTGATGCACCGATCCCCATGCTCGACCTGTTGAACCTGCCGCGGCCGAAGTCAACGAGCCCATGGGCGTACGTCAAGATCGCCGAAGGATGCGACCGCAGTTGTGGCTTCTGCGCAATCCCGTCGTTCCGGGGCCCACAGCGCAGCCGTGACGTCTCGTCGATCCTCGACGAGGTCGAACAACTCGAAGCGCAAGAGATCGTGCTCGTCGCCCAAGACCTGGCCAGCTACGGCAAGGATCGGCCTGACGAACTGGGTGCCGGCGCGATCGTGCCGCTGGTCAAGGCAGTCAGCGCAGTCGCTCCGTGGACCCGCCTGCTGTACCTGTATCCCAGCGATCTCACCGACGAACTGATCGATGCCATCTTGTCGACCGGGGTGGCGTACTTCGACCTGTCACTGCAGCATGTCAGCAAGCCGCTGCTGCGCCGCATGCGCCGCTGGGGTGACGGCGATCGGTTCCTACGACGAATCGAAGACATTCGCGGGCGCCAATCCGATGCGGCATTCCGCAGCAACTTCATTGTCGGCTATCCCGGCGAGACCGAAGAGGATCACGACCAGTTGCTGAGGTTCGTCGAGCAGGCGGAACTCGACTGGTGCGGGTTCTTCAAGTACAGCGCTGAGGAAGGCACGTACGCTGTCGGTCTCGATGGCGCGGTCGAGTCGAGTCTGATGAACGAGCGCCTGGCCGAGTTGCGCGAACTGCAGGACGACGTCACTGCCCGCCGGCGCGATGCGTTGATCGGCACCACGATGATGGTGTTGGTCGATGAGCCCGGTGTCGCGCGCAGTGGCCGCGAGGCCCCCGAGATCGATGG
>JAYTZE010000632.1:0-5632 GCA_043742385.1 Ilumatobacteraceae bacterium | reverse complement strand
CACTGTCCGGCCGGCCCGGGAGGCCTCCAAGTCCCCGAACATATCGGGCCGCGCGACGGGGCGACCCCGCTGCCGATGGATCCCGGCGACCTGCTGTTCATCCACAAGCTGACGCTGCACAATTCGCTCTCTAATCTGAGCGATGAGGTCCGGATCAGCTTCGACCTGCGGTACAACCCGATCGGGCAGCCCACCGGCCGCGACGCGTTCCCCGGCTTTGTTGCCCGGAGCCGTCGGGCTCCGGAGACGGAGCTCCACGACGCTGAGGAGTGGGCGCAAATGTGGGTGGCGGCGCGCGAGCAGCTCGGCGCTGCGGGGCGCGACCGACAGTTCAACCGCTGGAGTTCGAACGCGCCCGCGTGCGCCTGAGACCGCCGCGTCAGACCGCTGCTCGGGGTCCGAACGGTGTGTAGCCCCGACCCGCAACGTCGAGTTCGATCGCGAAGAGTGAACCTGCGTGCGGCTGTCGTTGTTGCGCCTCGGCATCGAGGTCGACTCGCGCCGTGGTGATGTAAAGGGTGCGTAGCCCGGCACCACCGAAGGCACAGCTCGTGATCCAGCCGCCGGGAACCGTCAACGTTCGATCGAGACGCCCGTCGGGGTCGAATCGCTGAACCACGCCACCGTCCCAGAGCGCGACCCATACTCCGCCGTCGGCGTCGACGGTGAGACCGTCGGGGATCGCCGCAAACGCCGCGAACTCCCGTGTTTCGGTCGGTTGCCCCTGCTCGTCGAGCAGGAGCACGTCGATTCGTCTCAGCAAGGAATCTGCGTGGTAGCACCGTCGACCATCCGGACTCCAGTCGATGCCGTTGGACAGTGCCCGACCCGAGAGCATCTCGACGACCTTGCCCGCATCGTCCACGCGGAACAGTCCGGCCTGATGGGCGCCGGACCGATCGACCGTTCCCACCCACAGACGGCCGTGCGGATCGCACCGCCCGTCGTTGGCCCGACCATCGCCGTCGGCGGGCAATGTCGCGATGACGGCTCCGAACTGCCCGCGTTCATCCATCTTCACCACCTCACGTCCCGCGACTGCGAGGAACCCACCGTCACGGCGGGGCACCACCACGCTGGTCGTTCGCTCGAGCGTCGTGCTCTCGTGGCGGCCCTGAGCGCGAAGACGATGGAACAGGCGCTGGTCGATGTCGAGCCATAGCAGCGTGCCGGTGGCCGCGTCCCATGTGACCCCCTCACCCAGCAACGAGCGGCAGTCGACCGCGACGTGCGGGACCGCCTCGCGTCTCATGAGACCTCTGAGTGCACGCTTGGCATGGCTGTCGCTCTTCCGTTCTGTTATATAGTTCGTTGAACCATAGTCCGCCGACACCCGGGTGGCCCCAAGGCGGTGCGACCTCACTTCACGACCCACGACACCCTCCAGGAAGGGACCGCTTATGTTGATCAATGCGCCGGTACTCATCAAGCCCCGCGAGCCGATGCAGATGACCGAACTCGAACTCGACGAACCTCGTTTCGGAGAGGTCCGGGTGAAGATGGTGGCGAGTGGCGTCTGCCACAGCTGCCTCCACGCCTACGACGGCTCGCATTCGGGTATTCCGATGCCCATCGTGTTGGGCGACGAGGGCTCGGGTGTGGTCGACGCTGTCGGAGCCGGCGTGACACAGCTGCAAACAGGCGACCACGTCGTCATTTCCTGGGCCCCCACATGCGGTGCCTGCAAGTACTGCAATCTCGGCTTCCCCGCGCTGTGCCTGAACACACCGGCGATCGGAAAGGCCAACGGTGACGTGACGCTCTTCCACCACGATGGTGAGGACGTACATCACTACGGACCTGCCACCTATGGGTCGTACATCGTGGTGCCACAGTCAGCCGCGGTGAAGATTCGAAAGGACTTCCCGCTCGAGGTCGCGGCGCTGATCGGCTGTTCGGTGGCGACGGGGTTCGGAGCGGCGGTCAACAGTGCCGGCCTGCGGGCCGGGCAAAGCGTTGCCGTGTTCGGTTGCGGTGGGGTCGGCCTCAACGCGATCCAAGGTGCGGTGGCGACTGGCGCCTACCCGATCATCGGTGTCGATGTGCTCGACTCGAAGCTCGAACTCGCCCGGGCGTTCGGGGCGACGCACACGATCAACACCCTGCATCAAGACCTTGAGGCAGAGATCCAGACGCTCACGGGCACAGGGGTCGATGCGACGATCATCGCTGTCGGCAACATCACGGCGCTCGAGCAGGGGTTCGCCATCCTTGCCAAGCAGGGCATCGAAGTGGTGCTCGGTCTTCCGGAGTCGGGGGCCAAGTTCCAGGTCGATCCGTGGCTGCTCATGGGCGGCGAGCGTCGCATCGTCGGTTCGCGTTACGGGACGGGCAATCCGCTGGTCGAGTTCCCGAAACTCGTCGAGATGGCTATAGCCGGAAGGATCAAGATCGACGAGCTCGTCACCAAGCGGTACGATTTGGACGAAGCCGACGAGGCCTTCCGGTCGCTGGCCGCCGGCGAACAAGCTCGCGGCCTGATCGTCTTCTGATTGGGTTCTTCTGTTCGGTCGTCGACCGGAGCAACGTCGGAAGGTTTGCACTATGAAGCTGGCATCTGTCCTCACCCCGCTGTCCGACGAGAACCTGACGCTGGCCGCACAGTGCGGTGTCGACCAGGTGATCGTGCGGTATCCGGGACCAGACCTCTCGGAGTTCGATCGTCTCCGAAGTCGTGTCCGATCGTTCGGGATGGAGATCGGGGCGGTCGAAGGCTACCTGCCGATCAATCGGATCAAGCTTGGTACCGACGACGGTTCCGACCTCGTGGAGATGAAGGCTCTCGTTCGCCATCTGGGCGACCTCGACATCCGGTTGGTCTGCTACAACTTCATGGCGGGAACTGACTGGATCCGTACGGCCGTCGATGCACCTGAACGGGGCGGCGCAAAGACCACGGCCTTCCGGCTGGCGGACCTCGACCATGCCCGGATCCCGGGTCGTCCCGCCTTCTCTGCCGAACTCGAGCCAGGAGCCGAGCGCCCGGAGCTCTGGAAGAACCTGCAGCGCTTTCTCGACGAGATCATTCCAGTCGCCGAGCAATCCGGCGTGGTGATGGCGATGCACCCCGACGACCCGCCCCTACCGCAACTCTTGGGCAACGATCGGATCATGCACGACGTCGCCGGGTTCGAACGGCTCGTCGCCCTCGTCGAGTCACCTTGCAACAAGATCACGTTTTGTCAGGGCACCTTCTCCGAGATGGGGGTTGACATCCCGGCGACGATCCGGCGGCTCGGCCCGCACATCGCCTACGTGCACTTCCGCGACGTCCTCGGCGCCGCTGACGACTTCCGCGAGACGTGGCAGGACAACGGGCAGACCGATATGGCCGAGGCCATGCGAGCCTACCGGGACGTCGGGTTTGACGGCCCGATACGCCCCGACCACGTGCCCCAGATGCTCGGAGAGGACGACGGTGAGCCCGGCTACACGATGCTCGGTCGACTGTTCGCCTACGGGTACATCCGGGGCGTGATGCACGCCACCGAACGGCACCGCTGTTGAACAGGACGCTGCCCGTGTCGGCATCGCTGTCTCGAGTGCAGATGTTCAGCATCCCTATTAGTTCGGCCTGACGGCGATCACGTCGATTTCGAACTTCAGCGCGCCGGACAGGCAGCTGGTAATCGTCGTCCGTGCCGGATACGGGCGGGAAAAGTAGTCGCGGTAGAGCTGGTTATAGGACGGCAGGTCGGTGGGGTCGTGGACGTAGCTCGTTACGCGAACCACATTGCTCAATGTGAGCCCGGCCGACTGCAGGATGTCGATCACGTTCTGCATCGAGCGCCGCATCTCCTCCTCGAAGTCCCCTGAGACGATGACGCCTTCGCTGTCCACCGACGCTTGCCCGGACACGAAGACGAAGCCGTTGGCCTCGACGGCGGCCGAGAACGGCAAGTGGCTGGCGCTGTCCGTTGTGATCTGCATCCAGCCTCGCGCAGACTCGGCAGCGTGAACCGGGCTGGACCCGGACTCCTCGTTCATCGTTCGGACCTCCTCGGGAACCATGTGGACAGTGTTGCACCAAGATTATAAAGTGCGTCCATGCGCGTCGCGGTATGTAGATTCGCGAAGTCGACGGTCTGCACCGCGTCCCCGGGCCGAGCGTGATGAGGTACGACGTAGCCATTGTGAACGCATCGATCGTCGATGGCTCGGGTGCGCCGGCTCGCCCCGGCCAGGTGGGCATCGCCAATCGTCGAATCGCATGGATCGGCAACGACGCGAGTGCCGACCCCACCCTCCCCGACGCCGCCCGCGTCATCGATGTTCACGGAGCGGTCCTGTGCCCTGGATTCGTCGACATCCACACCCATTCGGACCTCACGCTGCTCGTGGACGGAGCGGGCGAGAGCAAACTTCGCCAGGGCGTCACGACGGAGGTCGTGGGCAATTGCTCCTTCTCCGCTTTCCCCATCGAGCCGTCGCGTCTCGATCTTCACGCCGACCACCTCGCGCGTGCCACTGCGCCGGTGCGTCCGTGGTGGACCGACTTTGACGGTTACGCCCGCGCACTGGAGCACGAGGGCATTGCGCTCAACGTCGCAGCGCTCGCTGGACACGGCACACTCCGTGTCGCAGCGATGGGTGTCGACGCGCGACCTCCCAGCCCCGTCGAACTTCAGCGGATGATCGGCGATCTCGGCGACTCGTTGGCGCAAGGCGCCTTCGGAATGAGCACCGGACTCACGCACGTCCCGAGCTCGTACGGGGATTTCGAGGAGGTGATGGCACTCGCCGTGGTCCTCGCCGAACATCGTGCGCTGTACGCCACGCACTCCCGCGCAATCGGCAACGACGAACGGGACGCAGTCGCCGAGGCGATCGAGGTGGGACGGATGACTGGCGTAACCGTGGAGTTCAGCCACCTGGCGATCAACCGCCCCGAACGATGGGGTACCGGCCACGAACTCCTCGAGATGTTCGAGCAAGCCCGGAGGGACGGGGTCGACATCCTGTTCGACGTCTACCCTTACGACGCGTCGTCGTCCTCCCTCACGCAGTACCTGCCGCCGTGGGTGCAGGAGGGCGGCACCGACGAGATGCGGCGACGCCTGGCAGAGCCCGATACCCGCCGGCGGGCCGTCGCGGACATGCAGGCCGGCTGGTTCAATGGGATTCCCTGGTTGTGGGACCGATTCTTGGTGTCGAGCACTCCGGACGGTGCCTTCGTCGGCCAGAGCCTCGCCCAACTCGCCGAGGCCCGGCGTCTGTCGCCTGACGAACTCACCCTGAGGTTGTGCGAGCAGTACGGGAACGAAATCCAGATGGTGCTCTTCTACCGGACCGACGCGGATGTGGCGGCGTTCCTGCGACATCCGCTGGCCGTGGTCGGGTCCGACGGCAACGCGATCCCACTCGAACAAGCCCTGTCCAAGCCTCATCCGCGGAGTTTCGGGACATTTCCCCGAGTCCTCGGTCGCTATGTACGCGACCACGGCCTGTTGGAACTTCCGGACGCCATTCGCAAGATGACCGCCGAACCAGCGCGTCGTCTCGGCATTCGTGATCGTGGCACCATCGAGGTCGACATGGCGGCGGATCTCGTCGTCTTCGACCCCGGAATCGTGGAGGATCGGGCGACCTTTGAACAGCCCGCATGCGCGCCGATCGGCATCAGTCACGTGAT
>JAYTZE010000631.1:0-11343 GCA_043742385.1 Ilumatobacteraceae bacterium | reverse complement strand
GCAGCGAGACCAGGGCGATCGGCGCATACAGACTCATCGTGCGATCACGGCTGTCGAACGATCGTTTCGGCCCGGCGAAGACGTCGAACAGCTTTCGAAGCGCAACGAAGTGGAACCTCGTCAGGCTGGTGATGACGGCACGCGGAACCACCACTGTCCTCACCGCCGACAGCAACGTCCAGGCCACCAGCGCCACCCCAGCCACAACAGCGGTTACCTGAGCCACGATCACCAGGCCACTGTGTAACACCCTTTTGCGATGATGCAGCTATGACCAAGCGTCAGGCTCAACACGCCACCTCCGAGCAGCTCTCGCTGCTGGCAGTTTCCGAGCTGCCCATTCAATTCCGGCTCGACCAGCGAACACGCGTGCGCGGGCTCGCCCACATCGCGGCCATCCGCCGCCAACTGGCGGCCAAGGCCACCGACACATCTGTCCACACGACCGATTTCGACCGCCATCACCAAGCGGCATGAGTCGCTCGTTCAGGCCGACTGTGGGGCCAACGACCGTACGGCGTCCCAATGTTTCAGGTCGGGGTCCAGGGGCAGAATCGCCAGCGACGTCGTGGTCACACCGTTGTCGAAATACGACTGGATCGTGGCTCGACATTCGGCGGGTGAGCCATGCACGATCAGCTCATCGACCAGCGAATCGGGTATCGCCGTCAAGGCCGCTTTGCGGTCGCCCGATTTCCAGGCATCCCACATCGGCCGCAGTTGCTCGCCACGGCCCAGCCAGTCGTGAAACGCCGCGTACACCGGCACATTCAGGTAGGCAGCGATCGCGTACCTTCCTGCCTCGCGCACGACGGCCGTGTTCTCACTTGGGCAGACGAAGATTCGACAGACGATCTCCTTCTCAGCGCCTCCCGCGGCGTCACGCACCACGCCCACCACCTTGGTCACATCTGCTGCCGACAGCCAGTTGACGATTGCTCCATCGGCCTCTCGGGCTGCCAGGCGCAGCATGCCCTCGCGCAACGCCGCCACCAGAATGGGCGGGCGCTGCTCGGGGCGCACTCCCAGCCGAAAACCTTGCACTTCGAACGTGTCGTAGACCTTCGAAACCTTGCCGCCTTCCAGGGCGTCGCGTAGGAACCGCACGACGTCGCGCACTTTCTTGTACGGCTCGACAAACGGCACGCCATTCCAACGCTCGACAATCACATTGCTGCTCGACCCGATCCCGATCGCGAAGCGCCCCGGTGCGGCGTCGGCCAGCGATGCAACACACTGGGCGAAGCACGCTGGCGAGCGGGTGAACGCCGGGACGATGGCAGTTCCGAGACGAAGCCGGGGCTCCCACGCCGCAGCGAGGGCCAAGGGCGTGAACGCGTCGGTGCCATCTGATTCCCCTGACCAGATGTCGGTATACCCCATGTCCACGAGTTCGGTGAGCTTGTCACGGTGGCTGTGCAACGGGCCGGGCAATGGCACCGTCAGGCCCGGTCTGATGGGAAGCGCCATGTCGTGTCTCCTTCGTCTGCAGGTGGCATCTCGGCACCCGGCAAGCTGCTACACACTGACATAGCCCGGCCGGTGGCGGAACACCCGAGACGGGTCGTAGCACCAAGGTGCCGTTGCCCATGCCCATTCAGCGTGGCAAGATGCGCGCGTGAGCACACACGTCGCGGATGAACCGCGCACGGGCTCGGCGGCGCCTCTGCAAACCACGGTGTTCGAAACCGACGCCCAACTGAAGAAGCACCTCGACCGCACCCCCGCGTCGATCAGGCAGTTGATCGTCCGGTTCAGCATCGGCGCAGTTGCTGCGCTCACGTTGGTCAGCATGTTCACGGCGTTCGCCAGCCGGCGCATCGGCACCGAACAGGCCATCGCCGAGGCTCGCAAGGTCACCTCGACCATCGCCAAGGGGGTGATCGAAACCAACGCCGACGACAAGCTGATCGTCGGAGATCCCGTCGAACTTGCCCGCCTCGACCACGTGGTCAAGTCACCGGCCGTGCTCAGCGGGTCATTGATCAGGGTCAAGCTGTGGACCGAAACGGGGGAGGTCATCTACTCCGACGAACCGAAGCTGATCGGGCAGACCTTCGCCCTCGACGCCGACAAGTCCGAGATGTTCGCCACCGGCGACACCGAAGCCAAGGCCGAGGTCAGCGATCTCTCCGCTCCGGAGAACAAGTACGAAACCGATGCCAAACTGCTCGAGGTCTATCAATTGACGAGGACCATCCAGGGCACGCCCATGATCTTCGAGGCGTACTTCAAGTACAGCGGTGTCACCAGCGTCGGGCGCGACCTATGGAAGCAGTTCGCTCCGATCGCCATTGGTTCGTTGATCGCTCTCGAACTCATCCAGGTTCCGATCTTCATCACCCTTGCCCGGCGATTGCGCGCCGCCCAGTTGCAGCGTGAGCGACTGCTGCGCCACGCGATCCAAGCCTCGGAAGCCGAACGGCGTCGCATCGCCAGCGATCTGCACGATGGCGTGGTGCAGGAACTCACCGGAGTGTCACTGAGCCTGGCTGCGGCAAGTCGCAGCGAGAGCGCAGACGCCCCCAAGATGGGTGAGGCGTCGTCGAGCATCCGCAGCAGCATCAAGTCGTTGCGGTCGCTGCTGGTCGAGATCTACCCACCCAACTTGCACGAGGAAGGCCTGGAGTTCGCCCTCGGAGACCTGCTCGGGGGCGTTTCGAATCGTGGCATCTCGGTGAAACTCGACATCGATCTCGGCAAAGCCGAACTTTCCGCCGATACCGTCGGACTCATGTACCGCAGCGCACAAGAGGCGCTTCGCAACGTCGTCAGTCATTCGGGCGCCGACAAAGTTCGCCTGGTCGCTCGGGTCACCGGCAACGTGGCTCGAATCGTTGTCGACGACGACGGGCGCGGATTCACGCCAGGTCAGATCGAGGCCAAGACCAGTGACGGCCACTTCGGCTTGCGGGCTCTTGCCGGGCTGATCGCCGATGCCGGCGGCAAGCTGTCGGTGCTGTCGGCTCCGGGAGCGGGCACCCGAGTCGAGGTCAGGCTGCCAGTGCTCACGGGTGATCCGTTGTGATTCGCCTCGCCGTGGTCGACGATCACGTCATTGTTCGCAACGGCCTCGCGCAGTTTCTAGCCACCACCGACGACATCGAACTGGTCGGTATGGCCGCGAATGGGCTCGAAGCACTCGATCTGGTGGCCGAACTGCATCCCGACGTCGTGTTGATGGACTTGTCGATGCCCGAGATGGACGGGGTCGAGGCCACAAGACGAATTGTCGCCGCGCACCCCGATGTGCGCGTGATTGTGCTGACGTCGTTCAGCGATCAGAGCCGCATCATGGACGCGCTGCGTGCCGGCGCCGAGGGCTACCTGTTGAAGCACTCCGAGCCTGACGAGATCGCCGCTGCGGTGCGTGCGGTCTACGAGGGGGGCTCTCCACTCGATCCCAAGGCCGCGCGGGTGCTACTCGACTCGCGACGAACAACTGCCGACTCCGACACGCTGACCGACCGAGAACGCGAAGTCTTGCTGCTCGTGCGCAGCGGGTTGGCCAACAAGCAGATTGCCCGCAAGCTCGGGATCAGTGAGCGCACGGTGAAGGCCCATCTGACGAATGTCTTTCAGCGACTCGGCGTCACGGATCGCACACAAGCGGCCCTGTGGGCCAGCGAACACCTCGCCTGACCTCTTCTCGCTCACCCCGCGGTCACGGGCTCGGCGGATCGTGGTCACCGCCACCACTGGCGCCTTTACCCTTGCCGCTCGAATCGCCATCCAAGTTTGATGTGGAGGGACCTGAGTTGGGCGACGACGTCGACGTGTCAGCACCGCTCGGCGAGTCAGGAGTCGAAGTGTCGGTCGAGTGATCGTCGACAGTGGTGCCCGGCCCCGGACCGCTCGATGGATTCTCGGCGAGGGTCGTGCCGGTCGTCGGCGCCTTTCCAGAACCGCTGTTGTCGACCGCGTTGGTCGAAGGCGATGCGGAGGGAACGGGCTGAGCGTCGACCGTCGCCTGGGTCGTGGCGACAGTGTCGACGGCCAGAGCTGCAAGCGCCACGGAACTCTCGGTAGACGCCGACGCTTGTTCGGTTGTCACCGTCGTATCGACCCTCGGATTTTCCCAAACGGATCGTGTGGTCGGCGCACCCAGCGATGGGAACAGCGTCTCGCGAACGGTCCACGCTGCGGCACTACCGCCAACCGCTGTGCAGCAGTACAACAACCATCCAACCATTGCCTTTGTGCGCCGGCGCGATCTGCGCGGTGGCGCGTCGCTTCCGCGCAACACGCTGCGGATCGAAGCCCGTTCACCGGTGCGGCGAATCGAGCCCTTGATCATCGGCTGCAGCCCAGCACCGCTGCCATGGCCTTGCTCGAGCCAGTCCTGTTCGCCCATGTCGTTCAGTGTGGTGCCGGCTCGGCGCGAATGACAACAGGACAAAGGTAGTAGTACTACCGGTTAGTCCCAGCTCAGAGCATGTGCAGTGAACACCTTGGTCAAGCGCTGCCGATCACGCGGCGGTACAGTGCCCGGCATGGCGGAAACACCGTGGCAGGGCGATGCTTGCTCGTTGGTCGAGGAGTTCCGACACGGACGGCGATCGCCCCTCGAAGAACTGCAGGCAACCTTCGCCGCGATCGAGATGAGTACTCTCAATGCGTTCTGCTTTTTGCCACGTGAGCAGGCCGAACGCGACGCAGCGGCCGCAGATGTCAGTAAGCCATTCGGCGGCGTGCCCATCGGTGTCAAGGAACTCACCCAGGTCTCGGGCTGGCCCGACACGCACGCCTCTGTGCCATTTCGCGACGACATTGCCGCCTTCACCAGTGTGATGGTGCAGCGCATTCGAGACCTCGGTGGCGCCGTCTTGGCTGGGCAAACCACATCCAGCGAGTTCGGTGGCGTCAATCTGACCCGCACCGTGTTGCACGGTACCACCCACAATCCGTGGCAGCACGGCCGCACACCGGGGGGCAGTTCCGGCGGCACCTCCGCCGCAGTGTCGGGCGGCCTGGTGACGATCGCTACCGGCGGCGACGGTGGCGGGTCCATCCGCATTCCGGCCGGATTCACCGGGCTCGTCGGCCTCAAGGCGACCATCGGGAGAATTCCACGCGGACCAAAGGCCGAATACGGCAATCTCACGGTCACCATCGGTTGCCTCTCACGGTCGGTTCGCGACACGGCTCGCTGGTTCGACGTGTGCAACGGCTACGAAGCCCGCGATCCGCTGAGCCTGCCGCGGGTGCAGGGATGGGAGGCCGGGCTCGGCAGCAATCTCGACGCTCTGCGCGGGGCACGCGTCGCTGTGGTTCCAACGTGGGGCAACGCCACGGTGTCACCGATCATGTGGGAGCTGCTCGACGAGGCGGCCGGCGCTTTCATCGGCGACAACGGCATGACTCGAATCGACGACATCGACACCAGGTTGCCCAACATGGGTGCGGCATGGTCGATCAGCGGGATGATCGCCGTCGAGTCCCAACTCGGTGACCTGTGGCCGGCCTGCGCCGACCAGCTCACACCAGAGATGCGTTACGGGTTGGAGTCCACCAAGGGCCTCTACAACGCCGAGGCCAGGGCCAAGATCGAACGTAGACGCGTCGAGCTCAACGAGGCAATGGCTCGTATCTTCGATCCCGTCGATGGGGTCGATTTCGTGGTCGCGGCCACGAATCCCGATGTCGCCTTCGATGCCGACGGGCCATTGCCCTCGGTGTTCGGCGGAGTCGAGGCCGGTGCCCGGAACAATGGACGGCTGACGTTCCCCGCCAACCTGTACGGCAACCCGGCGATCTCGATACCCGCTGGCACACTCGATGGGCTGCCCATTGGGTTGCAGGTCATCAGCCGCCACTACAGCGAAGAGCTACTGCTCGACCTGGCGTTGTCGGTCGAGCGCTCCCGGCCGTGGCCGTTGGTCGCGCCGGCCTCACCACGATGACAGCAAGCGCACCGGTCACCACCCGACTCAACCGCCAGCAGCGACTGATGGCCATCGGGTTGGTGCTCGGGGTCATGATGGTGGCTTTCGAGATCACGGCAGTGCTCACCGTGTTGCCGACCATCACCGACGAGCTTCAGGGCGATTCGTTGTATGGCGTCGCCCTGGCCTGTTACACCCTGGCCAATCTGGTCGCGCTCGTCGTGACCGGCGAATTGACCGACCGCTACGGGCCGGCCAAGCCGTACCTGGCCAGCCTTGCCGTGTTCGCTGCTGGCCTCGTCGTTGCGGCAACCGCGCAGAGCATGGGCCTGGTGGTGCTCGGGCGCACGTTGCAGGGCGCCGGCACGGGCGGGTTGGCACCGATTGCCTATGTGCTGGTCAAGCGGGCTTTTCCCACCGATCGCCAGCCGGGCATGTACGCGTATCTGTCAGCCGGTTGGGTGCTGCCGAGTCTCATCGCGCCATTGATCGCCGGCACGATCACCGATCAGCTCGGTTGGAGGTGGGTCTTCTGGTTGCTGTTGCCACTGATTCCTGTCGTGGCGTACATCACTGTTCGACCGATGCGCGCCTTCACGGCGACGGGCGTCAATGCGGTTCGCCATTCGCGGATCGGTGCCGCGATCCTGGCCGCGGCCGGCATCGGTATCTTCGTCACGTCACTGCAGTTCAAACACCAGATCGCTGCACTCGGTGGCGCTGCGGCGGGCTTGGCGATCGGTCTTCCGAGCTTGCGCCGGTTGCTGCCGTCCGGCGTGCATCGCGCCCGGCGCGGCCTGCCGGCCGTCGTGTTGTGCCGGGTCATCGCCACCGCTGCCTTCCTTGGCGCCGACAGCTTCATCCCGCTCGCCGCCGATCGCATCCACGGCTCGTCGCCCACCGTGCAGGGTTTCGTCATCATCGGCGCCTCGCTGACCTGGACGAGCGGGCAATGGCTCGTCTCCCGTCATCCCGATATCGATCCGCGTCGCGCCGTTCGATGGGGTTTCGCCACGATGGCTCTCGGATTGGCGGCCAGCGTGCCGGTGATCGCAGCGGGATGGCCGCTGTGGGCGACGTTCATCAGCTGGGCCATTGGTGGCTTCGGCATGGGCTTGTTGTTCAATCCCACCACGGTGACGGCCATGTCGCACGCCCAGGACGGCGTCGAGGGTCTGGTCAGTAGCCAGGTCAACCTGGCCGATGCCGTCGGATTCTCGATGATGGGCGGCGTCGGTGGCGCGATGGTGGCGATCTCGGACCGCACCAGCTTGCCGTTGGCCGGCGCCCTCGGAATCAACTTCGGGTTGGCCATCGCCCTGGCCGGCATCGGGATTCTCTGCGCCAGCCGAATCGCTGCCCGCTAGTCCTGCAACGCTACGCGCCGGTGGCCGGCAGCAGCCAGAACGACAGATCGCCCGCCGGTTCCTCACCAATCGACACCTGCACATCCACCTGGCCGGGCCGGGCGAACTGAATCGGCACCAGGTCGATCACCTGCGGCACATTGATGCCTTCACCTGGGTACGCGCCCGACACGGCGTTGAGTTGAATGGCGACCTCGGCGTTGGCGATCATCTCGGCGGTGTCGGGATACTTGAGCCGCACGTGCACCTGGTGTGACTTGCCGAGCGATGCAGCGGGAAGGTGCACAACCATCGCCAGATGCAGCCGAGGGTTTGCCGGATAGTTGCTCTGTACGACCCGGCTGACGCCGCCCGAGCTGACGAACAGCAGTCCGTCGCGCACCTGGGCGAAATCGCACAGCAGCAGGGTGGTCAATCGGGGTGTCACCGCGCTGACCCTACCGACCGGCCGACCCTGGACGGACCAGAGTGGAACCGAACGCCTACGTTGAGCGTGTATGAGCGTGCGACTTCCGGCACTTGTGTTCGGCGCGCTCGTCGTCGGTGCGGTCATCACTGTCGACCCGGGTGGTCTCGCGCCCTTCGGCCCGTCGAAGTGGCTCGTCGTCTCCGCCTTGGCCTTCCTCACCGCAACCTTGTCGCTGCGACACGGCTCAGCACGATGCCACCGACAAAGCTGGTGGATGTGGGTCGCGCTGCTGGCGCTGCTGACGTTGGCAGCGCTGGTCAACGGCGACACCAAGGTTGCAATGCTCGGGCATCCAGATCGACACCTCGGCGTCGTGACCTGGGTGCTCCTGTTTGCTCTCTTCTGTGCCGGGCAGCAGTTGGCCGATCGGGTGACGACGCTGGCCCGTGGCAGCGCCGTGGCCGCGGCGGTGCTCGGCGTGTACGCGTTGTGGGAGTTGCTGTTCGGTCGGCCGATCGCCGTTGCGACGACCACTAGGCGCCTGCTCGGACCGTTCGGCTCAGCAGCATTCCTCGGTGCCGCGTGTTGTCTCCTCGGACCGATCGCGCTCGGTGTCGCCCTCGACCGCTCGCAGGATCGGCGGCGGCGTTTGTTCGGCGCATCGGCTTCGTTCCTCGTCGCGATGGCGGTCGTGGGTTCCGGTACGCGAGCGGCGTGGCTGGGCGCAGCGGCAGCTGCCATCGTGGTCCTCATCGCAGCGCGCCCGAGTCGCCTTAGCCTGATGCGGTGTGCAGCCGGCCTGGCGATCGCTGTCGCGGTCGTCGCGCCACGTCTGGGTGACGTGAGCTCGCGTCGCGACAGTGGCGGCTCGCGGTTCGACGAATGGCGGGTTGCGGCACGAGTGATCGGGCGACATCCGCTGATCGGCGTCGGCCCGGAGGGCTACCGCATCGCGGTTGTCGAGGGGATCGACGACACCTACGAACGCAGCTACCGACGCGACACGGTGCTGCCGGATCGCGCCCACTCCGCGCCGCTCGACGTCACCTTGGCCGGAGGGCTCGGGGCCGGGACGCTGTACGTCGGTCTCGTCGGCTTCGTCGGGTGGCGAAGTTGGCGGCTCGTTCGATCGCGGGTACCAATCACGGTTGGGATCGGTGCTGCAGTGATCGCCTACGGCGTGCAGCAGCTGTTCCTGTTCCCACTCGCCGAGCTCGATCCGATCTGGTGGGTGTTCGGTGGCCTGGTGATCGCGCTCACCAGCGAGGACGTCGCATCGATCGACCGCCGCCGCACGGTCGTGCCGCTGATCGCCGGTGCCACCTCGGCATTCATGCTCGTCGTCGGCGTGCTCGATGTCGCCGCCGATCGGCTGGCTCGCACTGCGCTACGGGCCACACATCACGACGATGCTGTCGATGCCGCCGACCGGGCCATGTCGTTGCGGCCCGACAACATGCGCTACCGCCTGGTGGCCGCCGAGATCTATCTCGGCCGAGGAACAGTGGCCGACATCGATCAGGCCATCATCGAAGCCCGCCGAGCTCTGGAGTGGTCATCCCACGACCCGTTCGCCGCCCACGAGTTGGCGACCGCAATGTCGCAACGTGCAGGAGTGACCGGCAACCCGGGTGATGTTGCGGAAGCACTCGGCGAGTGGCAAGACTTGGTCGACCGCGACCCGCATCGGGCAAGTTGGCGGCTGCAACTGGGCCGTGCCGCTGCGCTGGCCGGCGACACCGACCGTGCCCGGCGAGCGTGGCTCGTTGCCGCCGACCTCGGCGAGCCGGGCGCGGAGGAACTGTTGGCCGCATTGGACGCATCGTCATGAATGTGGAACCGAAAGACGCGGCTGGGCGTGTACCGGACGTGGACTTCACGATCGGCCAGACCGACCCCGGCGTCGTCGAGTTCATCACCGTCGCCGACACGGTGCAGGCGATTCTGCCCTTCGAGGAGTTCTATCGCGAGCAACGCGCCACGATCGGTCGAGCACTGGCGATCACGTTGCGTGATACGCAACTGGCGTCGGAGGCCGTCGACGAGGCCATGGCACGCGCCTACCAGCGCTGGAGCCGGGTGCAAGCGCTCGACAATCCCGGCGGATGGGTGTATCGGGTCGGTCTGAACTGGAGCCGATCAATGCTGCGCCGCGCCTTGCGGCCGGCTCCGGCGTGGGTCACCACCGCAGAAACCGGCGTCGACGGTGGCGGGCTGGACCCGACGATCGATCGCGCCCTCGCCCAGCTCTCGGTCGAACAACGCGCAGTCGTGGTGTGCCGCCTGCTGATCGGTTACTCCGAAGCGCAGACCGCCACGGCGCTGGGCGTGCGACCGGGCACCGTGAAGAGCCGTCTGGCCCGCGCCACCGCCCGCCTGCAATCCCTGCTGTCCTCTCTCGATCCCATGAACAAGGACGATCACTGATGAACGAACTGAACCCGAACGAGCAGCAACTGGCCGATCAGCTTCATCGGCACGCCGGCCACGTCGACATCGGCGACACTCCAATCGCCACCGTGGTGCGCCGTGGCCGGCAACGACACGAACGCCGCCGCGTTGCGGTCGGCCTCGCTGCTGTCATCGCCGTGTCGGGCACGGCCGTCGGCACCATCCAACTGTTGTCGCAACCGGTGTCGCGCCGGGTGGTTCCATCGACCGATCCGGCCGGCGACACCACGCCTGCTGGCACACTCCAGATCTCGGTGCCCGGTGACGAGCTCATCCCTGTCAACCGGGTCGATTCCAACCTGACCTGGAACGTCGTCGAGCCCGGTAGCACCGAGGCCTTGGGCAGCGTCATCTGGGACAACAGTGCTGTCGTCGGCCAGTCACCGCCCTACCTCGCCTGGTCGACGACCCCTGGCAAGACGATCAGCCCCAATGGCCAGCAGGACTTCATTCCGACCCTGTACCGATCCGACGACGGCATCCGCTGGGAGCCGGCCGGTGGTGAGTCCTTCACCCAGCCTGACGTCTCGATGCGTGGTACCGGCAGCCGCAACGGCCGCATGTTCGCATTCGGCACTGCGGCGGCTACGGCACCCATACCCAACGGCGGTGGTGGCGAGGTCGTTGTCGATGTCAGTGACGATCAGGGTGCATCATGGCGCCACATCACCCTGCCGATCGATCTCCGCGGTCTCGCCGCGAGCGACGGCGTGCAAAGCGTCGGGTTCCTCGGCGACATGATCGCCAGCAACCAAGGCGTCGTTGCGGTCGGGGTGCCGAACATCAACATCGACGCATCTGTCTTCGGTTCCAATGGCGGGTACTTCCCACGACGCGACGGCGCCATCTTGGTGACATACCCGACGTGTGGCCGGGAGATCACGGCAACGACAGTCTCGTTCGGCGGTGGCTATCCGAACGGTACGGTTCCCCCAGCTACTGCGCCGGTCGACACGATTCCTGCGGACAACACGACGACCACGAACATCGGGGTCAGTGGCACAGAGCCGGCCGATACGTGCACGGCCGACAGCACCCCGCAACAGTCGGATCTCATTCCCTGGTCCGAGTTGGGTGTCGATGCGGCCGCCATTGCCACGATGTTCGCGCCGCGGGCGTTCGTCAGCACCGATGGCGAGACCTTTGTCGAGGGCGTCTTCCCTGCGCTGCCCGACGGCTACCAAATGGGCCAGCTCGATGTCGCAGCGACCGACAACGGATTCGTTGCTTC
>JAYTZE010000630.1:0-1285 GCA_043742385.1 Ilumatobacteraceae bacterium | reverse complement strand
CCTCGATGGATTCCTGCCGCTGCAGTTCACCACTGCGCACTTGATCGAGGAACCGAACTGGGTCTTCGACTCCATCCGAACGGCGCTGGCATCAGCGTCAGCCCACTGAACGGCAGTCGTTCCAGGAGCTGACAGGGACGAGCGTGGAGCGCTGAATTGGCGCCGATCAGGTGTGGTAGCCGCTGAGGTCGACCACCAGATGCGTCGCTCGCTGGGTGTAGATGCACACCTTGCCGTCGTTGGTGGTCGTGGCGACCGCCAGGTTGGCGACGGTCGAGCCGAGGCCGTAGTTGAGCGTCGAAGCGACCGGCCGAGTTCCACCACAGGGATACACCGTGACGAAGCCGGGCGCGGTCGATTCGGTCACGGTGATGTTCAGCACTGCGGCACGAATTGCCGTCGGCACGCCCAGGCGGCCGCCGATCTGGAGTTCGAGCACCGAGTCGCCCGGTCGCAGTCCGATCGCTTCCTGGAGGTGATCGGCGGTGGTCAAGGCGGGCCGTGTTTCCAGGACGCGAGTCGGCTCGAGGAAGCGCACGACGGCCTTGGCCGAGTCGTAGCCGTTCACGTCGACGACCACGTCGGTCTCGACGTTCGAGAAGATGCAGATTGCCCCGCCCGCGCCGACCTTGACCATCGCCGCGTTGGGCACGATTGCGCCCGCGGTGAAGTTGACGGTCGATGCCAGCGGCAATACGTCGCCGCATGGGAAGACTGTGATGAAGCCGGTGAGCAAGGGGTTGATCGCGGTGACGTTGATGGCAACGGCGCTGGCATCGGCGGGAACGCCGCCCCGGCCGGTGACCTTGACTTCGGTGATCACACCGCCCGCTCGTCGACCGATCCCTGCCAACTGGCCGTCAACGGTGGGGAACTCGGGCCCGACCCGACTGTCGAGCAGGCGGGCGGGCGGGAGGCCGTTGAAGCTGGCGCCGAATGGGTAGAAGCCGGTGAGATCGGCGATCACATGCGTCGGGGTCTGGGTGTAGACGCAGACAGTGCCGTTGCCTGCGATCTGGGCGGTGACCGCAACCGCACGGGTGACACCGACGTCGTAGTTGAGGTTCGACGAGTTCGGCCGCGGCTCGTCGCAGGGATACACGGTGAGGAATCCGGCTCCGGTTGCCCCGGTGACGGTGACGTTGAGCAATACCGTGCGCGCCCATTCGGGCATGTCGGCGCGGCCGACGACACCCAGTTGCAGCACGCTGTCGGCGGGACGGATCCCGATGCCGTTGAACGCCAAGTCGACGGTACTCAAGCCCGGTCCGGCGCGTGTTTCGAG
>JAYTZE010000629.1:0-1288 GCA_043742385.1 Ilumatobacteraceae bacterium | reverse complement strand
TCGTCTCCTTGTGTTGGATGGTGCGGATTCGGGTGCGGTGGATGAACTTGCGGGTTTCTTCGACCCACAGCACGCTCGACGCGACCAGGACGCAGACGGCCCAGTTGGCGGCGGTGATGCTGGTGGTGTCGAAGAGTCGTTGCAAGGGTCCGAGGTGGGTGACTGCGATCTGGAGCAGGATCACCCCGGTCAACGAGGTCCACAGCCAACGGTTGGTGAGGGTGTCGCGGTGGAACACGGTGCGGGTCTCGCTGCGGCTGTTGAGCAGGTTGAAGAACTGGAACAGCACGAACGTGTTGAACGCCACCGTCCCCGCGACGGTGGCTGTGCCGGCGGCCGGCTCGGCGCCTGGGGCGAGGGCGAGCACGGCGAGGGTGCCGGCGGCCATCACGGCGGCCGAGAGCCCAATGGCATGCCAGCGTGGTCGGGTGATGATCCGTTCTGCGGGTGGTCGCGGGCGGCGTTGCATCACGTCGCGACTGGTTGGATCGAGTCCGAGCGCCATCGCGGGTGGGCCGTCCATGACGATGTTGACCCACAAGATCGCGATCGCGGTGAACGGCTTCCCGTCGGCGATGCCGAACAGGGCCGCGAGGAGGAACAGTGTTGCGAACCCGAGGGTCGTTGCGAGCTGGAAGCGGACGAAGTTGACGATGTTGTCGTAGATCGTTCGGCCACGCCGTACGGCGTTGACGATCGTGGCGAAGTTGTCGTCGGTGAGGACCATCGTCGCTGCTTGTTTGGTGACGTCGGTACCGGTGATCCCCATCGCGATGCCGATGTCGGCCTTCTTCAACGCTGGGGCGTCGTTGACCCCGTCGCCGGTCATCGCGACGACATCGCCTCGTGCTTGGAGGACGGTCACGAGGCGGATCTTGTGTTCCGGGGAGACCCGTGCGAAGACCGACACCTCACCGATCCATTCGGCGAGCTTGGTGTCGTCGAGGCGGTCGAGGTCGGCGCCGGTCATCACTTCCCCGGTGAGTCCGAGTTGGCGGGCGATCGATGCCGCCGTTGCGGCGTGGTCGCCGGTGATCATCTTCACCTCGATCCCCGCGGACCGGGCTTCGGCGATCGCCTGGCGCGCTTCGGGTCGTGGCGGGTCGACGATCCCGACCAACGCCACCAGGGTGAGGTCCGTGGCGAGGTCGATCACCGCCCTTCCGGTGTCGGCGAACGCGGTGAACTCGTCGGCGGCGAACTCGCGTTGCGCGACGGCGAGCACCCGCAACCCACGGTGCGCCATCTGTCCGATCGCAGCCTCGACAGAACCGGTCACGGATTCCAC
>JAYTZE010000628.1:0-2858 GCA_043742385.1 Ilumatobacteraceae bacterium | reverse complement strand
CCCTCATGTTCTACGGCCGCGGCGCGGGTGGATCGCCAACCGCAAGCGCAGTGCTCGGCGATGTGATCGATGCGGCCGTCAACTTGTCGAAAGGCACTCACGGCTCGATCGGCGCGTTCGGTCGAGCCCACATTCGGGCGATCGACGAGACCTCGGCCGAATACCTCCTCAGCCTCGACGTCGCCGACCGGCCAGGCGTGCTGCATGCGGTCACCGGGGTGTTCGCCCGCCACGATGTCAGCATCCGCGCCGCCGAGCAAGAGGGCAATGGGCCAGAAGCACGGCTGGTGTTCATCACCCACGAGGCGCGCGAGTCGGCCGTGCAGGCAACGGTTCGCGAGTTGCGCGATCTCGATGTCGTGCGCAACGTCGGTGGGTTGCTTCGCGTGATCGGTAGCTGACATGCGGTACGTCTCGACTCGAGGGCAGGCTGTCGAACTCGGGTTCACCGAGGCGCTGCTGGCCGGTTTGGCGACCGACGGTGGGCTGTACGTGCCGGCCGAGTGGCCGTCACTTCCGCAACGCGGTGATGGTATGGACTACGCAGCACGTGCTGCCCAGATCATGCAGCTGTTCGTCGGCGACGAGATCCCTGCCGACACGCTCGCAGCGATGTGCGCCGACGCCTACAGCGCGTTCGATCACCCGGCCGTGGTGCCGCTCGTGCAGATCGACGACGAGCACTTCGTGCAGGAGTTGTTCCACGGACCGACGCTGGCCTTCAAGGATGTCGCGTTGCAACTGGTGGGACGGTTGTTCGAGTACGTGCTCTCACAGCAGGGTCGGCGAGTGACCATCGTCGGGGCGACGTCGGGTGACACCGGGTCGGCGGCGATCGACGGCGTGAAGAACTGTGCGCATGCCGACATCGTGATCCTCTATCCCAACGGTCGCACCAGCGACGTACAGCGTAGGCAGATGACCACAGTCAACTCGCCCAACGTTCATGTGGTCGCGATCGACGGTTCGTTCGACGATTGCCAGGACCTCGTCAAGGCAATGTTCAACGATGCCGAGTTCCGTGACCGCATGAACCTCAGCGCCGTGAACTCCATCAACTGGGCTCGCGTCATGGCACAGATCGTGTACTACGTGACCGCGACCGATCATCTTCGCGGCGAGATCAACTTCTGTGTTCCCAGCGGCAACTTCGGCAACGTCTTCTCGGGCTGGATCGCCAAGCGAATGGGCGCGCCCATCGGCAGGCTGTTGGTCGCTTCGAACGCCAACGACATCCTCACCCGCTTCTTCACGGGCAACGACATGAGCACTCGGCCCGTCGTGCCGTCGCTCAGCCCGTCGATGGACATCCAGGTGTCGTCGAACTTCGAGCGGCTCCTGTTCGAGATCAATGGGCGCGACGGCGGCTTGACTGCCGAGCAACTCCAGCGGTTCCGGGCCAGCGGGTCGTTGTCGATCGAGGCTGACCAGCGCGCCGACTACATCGACGGTGTGTTCGCTGCCGAACGCCTCGATGACAACGAGACGCTCGACGTGATTCGTCACACGCATACCTCGACCGGCATGTTGCTCGATCCGCACACGGCAGTTGGCGTTGGCGCCGTTGCACGTATGCGATCCTCGATCGCCGGACCGATCGTCACACTGGCCACGGCACATCCGGGCAAGTTTCCCGACGCCGTCGAGCGTGCGACCGGAATCCGACCACAACTCCCTGCCCACCTCGCAGACTTGATGGAGCGACCCGAGTTCATCACGCAACTACCCAACGATCTCGGCGAGATCGAGCAGTTCGTCGAGGACCGCACTCAACGCTAAAGCCTCTGTCGTGAGGCACCGTTCGGCGGCGCTGAAACACGGCGGCCATTTGGCCGACGGTGAGGTGTCGTCGGTCCAAGCGGCGCCGTTGGGCGCCGGCGTTGGCTTCGTCGGCCAACTGGCCCGGCTGACGCTCACGTACACCGGTGATCGCGGTGCTTTACCCGACGTGATGATCGCCAAGTTCCCTATCGAGGACCCGGTTGCCAAGTATCTCGCCCAAGTGTATGGCTTCTATCGCACCGAAGCCGAGTGCTACCGCCAGGCAGCGTCTGCCGGGCTCGGGGTGCCGACACCGGTCGTCTACGTCAGCGAAGTCAGCGACGACGATGCCGGCACGCTGATCCTGATGGAGGATCTCGGCGATGCACGCATGGCCGATCAGGTCATCGGCGCAAGCCTGGCGGATGCCGAAGCGGTGATCGATGTCGCCGCACAGTTACATGCTGCATGGTGGGAATCGCCTCGACTCACCGAGCTGACGTGGCTGCGCCCGCTCAACAATCCCGCCTACATGGCCGTCGGTGATCAGTACACACAATCATGGCCGGCATTTGCGGCGATGTTCGCCTCTGTGCCAGCCGCTGCGCTCGAGGTGGGTGAACGGCTCGGCGCCCAGCTTCCGCACTCGTACAACTGGTTGATGGCCAATCGACCGACCACGCTCGCGCACACGGATTTTCGACTCGACAACTTCTTCTTCGACCGGCCCAGCGCGCCCGTCATCGTCATCGACTGGCAGCTCAGCGTCCGATCGATCGGTGCGGGAGACGTCGGGTACTTCATCGTGCAAAGTCTCACGACCGAGATGCGGCGCGAGCACGGCGAAAACCTGCTTCGCCGCTGGCATCAGGGCCTCGTCGATCGCGGTGTCACCGGCTATTCGTGGAACGATGCGCAGGCCGACTTCCACGACTCGGTCATGGTGCAAATGTCGATTCCGGTCATCAGCGCCGCCAACCTGGATCCGGCCAACGAGCGCGGCAAGCAGTTGCTGAATTGCCTCGGCATGCGCAGCTGCCAGGCATTGGCCGACTATGGCTGCACGGGACTGCGAACCGGCTGACCGCAACGATCCT
>JAYTZE010000627.1:0-2862 GCA_043742385.1 Ilumatobacteraceae bacterium | reverse complement strand
CAAGTTCCATCTCTCTCGTTCTGTCCGTACGATGGTTGCGACCCTCATCGAAAGGACCGACGTGGACGTACGCATCGGCGTCACTCAAGCCCCCCGCGAACTCACACTCGAACTGGCCGACGATCTCGATCGAGAGGCACTGAAGACCCAGGTCGAAGCGGCGCTCTCGGGTGCCGTCGATGTGCTGTGGCTCACCGACAAGCGCAACCGCGACGTGGGCGTGTGTTCGGCCAAGATCGCGTATGTCGAGATCGGTACACCGGAAGGCGACCGCAAGATCGGTTTCGGCGGCTGACGTTTCGGCGGCTTGACGGGGATCACGCGTTGCGCGCCCACGCTGAGTGCTAGAACGATTGCATGGCCACGCTCGGCGAACTCTGCCGTCAACACACGTCGCTGACCCGCGACGAGATCAACCATCTCAAACAGCTGGTCAGCGAATGGGGCCTCCTTGCCGACTTGTGCTTTGCCGACCTCCTGCTCTACGTACCGTCGACTGATTCCGAATGGCTGATCGTTGCCCAGGTGCGTCCAGCGACCGGGCAGACGATCTATTTCGCCGACTACGTCGGCGTGCCGGCCGACAACGAGCGTCCGTTGTTGACATCGGCGTTCGAGACCGGTGAGATTTGCGAGGGCGAGATCGCTGTCGACCTCTTGCCCGAGCCGGCGCGGATGTTGGCCATACCAGTTCGGCTGGGCACCAGGCCGATCGCGGTGCTGTCGCGTGAGTGGTCGAATCGAACGGGCCGCCAGCCCGGCGAACTCGAGCGCACCTACCTCGGGATCTTCCAACGGTTCGCGGCGATGATCGCAGAAGGCTCGTTTCCGTTTCATGGATTGGTCGGTGATTCCAGTGCAGCACCCCGCGTTGGCGACGGCGTGATGGTGCTGGACGACGAAGCCCGCGTGCGCTACGCATCTCCGAACGCTGTGTCGGCTCTGCATCGGGTGGGCATCAGTGCCAATGCAGTAGGCATGCGTCTGGCCGAACTGGGCTTCAACGACAGCCCGGTGCGCCTGGCGTACGAGGATCGCATGCCGGTGATCGAGGAGTTCGATCAAACACCCAACGTCACGCTGTTGACTCGCTGCATGCCGATCTTGGCCGGCGGCGAGGTGACCGGTGGGATGTTGCTGCTGCGCGACGTCACTGAGATACGCAAGCGCGACAAGTTGCTGCTGTCCAAAGACGCGACCATCAGAGAAATCCACCACCGGGTGAAGAACAACCTGCAAACGATCTCGTCGCTCCTGCGATTGCAAGGTCGGCGGCTCGAATCGCCCGAGGCCAAGGCCGCAGTCGCCGAGTCGGTGCGCCGAATCCGCACGATCGCGTTGGTGCATGAAACGTTGTCGCGCGAGCCGGGCGACGATGTCGCCTTCCTCGAGATCGTGCGTCCCCTGCTGCGGCTTGCGGAGGAGGGATTGCAATCTCCGGATCGTCCGGTGCGCTTCACCGTGCAGGGTGATGGCGGTCGGCTGCCATCGACCATCGCCACGCCGCTCTCGGTGGTGCTGACGGAACTACTGCAGAACGCGGTCGATCACGGCTTCCCCGAAGGCAGTAGTGGCGGCGACGTGGTGGTGCAACTCAATCCCACCGAGGATCAACTCAACATCCGCGTGATCAACGACGGTCGCGGCCTCGACGCGCAGTTCGAACTGAACAAGGCGACGGGACTCGGGTTGTCGATCGTTCGTACCTTGGTGACCACCGAATTGGCCGGCAGCATCACGATGCGTTCCGGCATGCCAGAGGACTTTGCGGCTGCCGGTCTCGGCGATCAGCCCAAGGGCGCAGGAACCGTCGTCGACCTCACCGTGCCCATCTAGTCAGCCAGCGGCTTTCTGGCGGGCGACGTATTGGCGACGAAGGACGCGGCGTTCCTCCTCCGACGTTCCACCCCAGATGCCAGAATCCTGGTTGGTCTCGAGGGCGTAGTCGAGGCAATCGCGGTGAACGGGGCACTGCCCGCACACTTCCTTCGCTCGAGCGATCTGAAGCAGCGCATAGCCCGTGGTACCGACCGGAAAGAACAGCTCCGGGTCGGTGTCTCGGCATATAGCCTCGGATCGCCACGTGTAGTCGGCATTGGCAAGTGTCAGGCTGGACGCAAGAATGGTCACGATCGACTCCACGGTGGCGAATTGTGAGAATTTTCACGTGCAGACCCGACACCGGGGGACGGAATCTCGACATCGGTGTGCACAGTGCTGTCAAACCTAGGAAACAATTCATCCGTTGACAAGGGGTAGGGGCATGTTCTGCGACATAGTTCCTACAGATGGGGGGTATCTATGGTAGAGGTACTTGCCCATCGCGGGGCCTCGAGAGCCGCTCGGGAGAACACGATCGACGCATTCCGGCTGGCAGCGGCGATGGGCAGCGACGGAGTCGAACTCGATGTGCGTCGCACGGCCGACCGTCTGTTGGTCGTTCACCATGACCCCTACGTGGCTGATGGTCGGGCCATCGGCGACGTGCAATCGGTCGAGCTTCCTTCCTACGTGCCGCAACTCGGCGCGGCGCTAGACGCGTGCAGCGGGATGTGGGTCAACATCGAGATCAAGAACGACCCGAACGAACCCGACTTCGATCCCACTGACTCGATTGCAGATCACACCGTGGCCGATCTGTTGCAGCGCGGGGAGGATGACCGTTGGCTGATCTCGGCCTTCCGGATCGAGACGGTCGATCGTTGCAGGGCTCTCGCGGGGAGCATCCGAACTGCGTGGTTGGTGGAGGAAGTACCCGACGACGTGATCGCCACCATGGTCGGTCGTGGCCACGCGGCGTTGCATCCGTGGGTCGGCACGCTTCACCGATCGCACATCGACGTGTGTCACGGCGCGGGCATC
>JAYTZE010000626.1:0-1294 GCA_043742385.1 Ilumatobacteraceae bacterium | reverse complement strand
CCTCGACGATCAACACATCGAACCCTGCCTCGGCCAACACCGATGCGGTGGTCGCTCCTCCAGCACCCGAACCGATCACCAACACCTCGGCGTCCATGTGCGGGGTTGCCTGCGTCGCGATCATCGGGGCGCCCCGTTGGGGAGAGTGTCCGGCCAGCGCTCCCAGATGTAGGCGTAGCCCAGCGACCGCACCAGTCGCGGGTATTCGCCAAGCAGCGGTAGCGGCTGCGACATCAGGAACCTGGCAGCTGGCCGACCGCCCGGGAGGGCGATCAGCACGCGGTAGAACAGGCTGATCACCGTGACTCCGAAGCGGGTGAAGCTCGGCACCGACTGGGTGCGCCGTTGCACGAACTGCACTACCTGTGAGCGGCGATCGGCCGGTAGTTGTGGCAGGTCGCTGGTCAGCAACAGATCGGCGAACGGGCCGACGATCCTGTCGAGCTGAAAGTACCGTGCCGAGGCCATGCGAGCCGGTCAGGTTAGCGGCGCCTGGCGAGGGGTGCCTCTTGGGGCGCGACGGCTACGCTCGCAGCCCGTGCGTACCGTGGTCGTAGTGCCGACCTACAACGAGGTTGAGAACATCGTCGGGTTCCTTCGCGCCGTGCGCCAGGCCGTACCCGACGCCGACGTGCTGGTCGTCGATGACAACAGTCCCGATGGAACGGCCGCGCTCGCAGAAGAGATGGCGTCGGAACTCGGGCGCATCAAAGTGCTGCGCCGCGCAGGCAAGCAAGGGCTGGGCGCTGCATATCGGCACGGCTTCGTCACAGCGTTCGATGAGGGTTACGACGCGATCGTGTCGATGGACTCCGACTTCTCGCACGACCCTGAGGTCATCCCGACCATGTTGCAGCTGGTCGCCGACGGCGCCGATGCAGTGATCGGGTCACGCTACGTCCCCGGTGGTGCAACCGTCCATTGGCCATTGCGACGTCGACTGCTGTCGCGGTGGGGTAATCGATACACCGCAGCCGTGTTGCGGCTACCGGTTCGTGACTGCACCTCTGGCTATCGCGCCTATCGCACCGCTGCGCTGCAGAACATCAACCCCGCATCGACAACCGCCGAGGGGTACGCCTTCCTGACCGAGCTGGTTCGCAAGTTGGTCGCCACAGGATCCACGATCGTGGAGACTCCGATCACCTTTCGAGATCGCCAGTTCGGCACCTCGAAGATGTCTGGCCGCATCATCGCCGAATCGATGCTGCTCGTCACCAAGTGGGGCATCTTCGACCGCAAGAACAATCACTAGTTCCCACTCGCGCCGTCTGCCATGATGTCGGCCGTGGCC
>JAYTZE010000625.1:0-2863 GCA_043742385.1 Ilumatobacteraceae bacterium | reverse complement strand
CGCCTGCAACACCTCGTGCCGGGGTAGGAACGTCTGGACCAGCAGCCGTCCGCCTGCGCTGCGCACGCCGACAAGCCGAGCGGCACGCGCCAGCAGCGCCATTGCCTGCTCGCCGGCCCGGTACCTGGGCGCGAGCAGCTCAGCATCGAGATCGAGGAACGCCACGACATCGGCCCGACCGGCACGGTGCAAGACGGCCTCGGTACCGATCAGGACATCGCAGTTGGGCACTGACTCGCTGTCGCCGGTGACTATCCCGACAGACCGCCCCGCGGCTGCCTCGATCTCCTCGCGAAGCCGGCTGACACCCGGGCGCAGTAGCGACAGCGCCCCGGACCCGCAGCTTTGACACACCACGGGACGAGTCGTGCCGCATCGGCGGCACACGAGTGATCTGGCATCGTCTTGCGCCACCGCCGCCTCGCAGCGTTCACACCGCTGCAACGCCTTGCACGTGCGGCACGCGAGCATTCGGGCACGGCCTTTGGTGTTGTGCACACAGACCACCCGTTGGTCGGCGTTGCGAAGGTGTTGAATCAACGGCGAGGTCAACAACGAACGCTTCCAGGGCTCCTCACGTGTGCGGTCGACGAGTTCCAGGATCGGCCAGCCTTCACGCTCCTCCGCCACGGAGCTGCGTCGTAGCGCGTCACCAGCCCAGTGCAACGCCGTCGCCGATGGGCACGGCGAGACCAGCACACAAGGGGCGCGGGCACGTCGGGCACGTTCGATGGCGACATCTCGGGCGTGCCACGTCGGCGATCGTTCCTCCTGCAAGGCCTCGTCGTGCTCGTCGAGCACAACGATCGACCGCATGCCAGCGCATGGCGCCCATATCGCGCTGCGGCCCCCGATCACCACGTCGACACCGCCTGCGGCGCGCGCCCATTGGTCTGGATGCACAGCGGTCGAGTAGCCAAGTTGGCGAAGCCGAGCGGCCAGACGCCGAGCCTCGTCGACCGAGGGGTGGATGACGAGTGCCGGCCCGAGAGCCAACGCCTCGACCACGACGGTCAACTGGTCGCTCGATGGTTGCGAGCGAACCAGTCGAGGCAGCATGGCCTCGCCGTCGACATCATCGTGCCCGGCTATCGATGACGGCAATGATGCGACCATGGACGGTGGGCTCGCTGCGACCAGAAATGGCCGCAACCGCCCAGCACCCCAGCGTTGCGACGCCCAGCGACCGAGGTCGATGATCTCCGCCGATGGTCCGATCCCCGACCACTTGACCAACGGAACGAGTCGCGCGATGGCTACAGCACCATCAGGCGGACCAAGTGAAGTCACCCAGCCCCCAACCCGTCGGCCGTGCAACGACATGCGAACCATCGAGCCGACAGCAACTCGACCCACCAATGGTTCGGGGACGAGATAGTCGAACTGTTTGTCGAGCCCGGTGACGTCGGGAACGACGCGGGCAACCAGCAGCGACGACGGGGCCATTGCCCGGCGACGCTAGAGGATTACAGGCCGACAGCGCTCTTGTAGTCGGCGAGCCTGCTGACGGTCTCCCAGGTGAACTCCGGCAGCGCGCGCCCGAAGTGACCGTAGGCGGCGGTCTTGCGGTAGATCGGGCGCTTCAGATCGAGGTCGCGCACAATGGCCGCCGGACGGAGGTCGAAGACCTCGCGAACCGCGGCGACGATGGCATCGTTGTCGACGGTGTTGGTCCCGAATGTCTCGACGAGGATGCTCATCGGATGTGCCATGCCGATGGCATACGCCACCTGCACTTCACAACGCGTTGCGGCACCGGACGCGACGACATGCTTGGCCACCCAGCGAGCTGCGTAGGCCGCCGATCGGTCGACCTTTGAAGGATCCTTGCCGCTGAACGCCCCGCCGCCGTGACGACCCATACCGCCGTAGGTGTCGACGATGATCTTGCGACCGGTGAGGCCGGTGTCGCCGTGAGGACCGCCGATCACGAACTTACCGGTGGGGTTGATGTACACGTTGTAATCGTCGTCGGCGAACTGTGCGGGCACGACCGGACGGATGACCTGCTCGATCAGGTCCGGACGGATCACGGTGTCGCGGTCGACACCATCTTGGTGTTGCGTCGAGATCAGCGCCGTCACCAAGCGCACGGGCTTGCCGGTGTTGTCATATTCGAATGTGACCTGGGTCTTGCCATCGGGCCGCAGATACGGCACCGCACCGGCCTTGCGAACATCGGTGAGCTTCTCTGCCATGCGATGGGCCAGCCAGATCGGTAGCGGCATGAGATCGGGTGTATCGTCGCACGCGTAGCCGAACATCATGCCCTGGTCGCCGGCACCTTGGCTGTTGATGAGATCCTCGCCGCTGCGACCGCCGCGCAGCTCCTCGCTCATGTCGACACCTTGGGCGATGTCGCCACTCTGTTCGTCGATGGACACGATCACGCCGCAGGTGTTTCCGTCGAAGCCGTACAGCGCGTTGTCGTAGCCGATTCCGTTGATGACCTCGCGGGCAAGCTTCGGAATGTCGACGTAGGCGTTGGTGGTGATCTCCCCGGCGACGACGCACAGACCGGTGGTGAGCAGCGTCTCGCACGCGACACGACCGTTCGGATCCTCGGCCAGGATCGCATCGAGCACGGCATCGCTGACCTGGTCGGCCATCTTGTCGGGGTGGCCCTCGGTGACGGACTCCGAGGTGAAGGTGGTTCGGGTACTGGTCACGCAGGGCTCCTCATCAGTGGGGCGACGGCAGCAGTGGGACGGCGGCATCAAGCACGGCCCGAGCCACCCCCCGCTTCTCGGTCAGGGGAACAGTCTGCTCGCTTCCGTCGGCGCCCACCAGCACGACGGCATTGGTGTCGGCGTCGAAGCCCGCTCCGGGATCCGACACGTCGTTGGCCACGATCAGGTCGAGG
>JAYTZE010000624.1:0-11392 GCA_043742385.1 Ilumatobacteraceae bacterium | reverse complement strand
TGTGGCACAGCTTTCGACACTGGACAACCCGCCCCATATCGGGCAATCGGCGCTACCTGTTGTTGTCCGAGTGTTTCCGTCCCAGACGAGTGTTTGCTGCGCACCCGGGGTGTTCGGAAACACTCCATCGGAACGAGAACCGAACCGAACTGCCGCTACGCGCTCGTTGATCTGTGCACTCGATCTTCCTTGCGCCGGCGGTCCGGAGCGGGCAATATGCGCTAGGCGCGCCACAGGCAGCGGACCGCTTCGGCCGGTCGCCATCGTCGGGGGGAACGCGGTCTGCCACGGGCGGCAGGTTCAGCCGAACTGGACGGAGGCGACGATCTCGTCGAGGGCGGCTCGGTCCTGCGGCGAGGTGTCCGGGGAGAACCCTGCCAGGATCATGTGACGGACGCCGTCGACGTCGACGATCCAAACCTTTAGGTGCTGATGGGGAAATGGTTGGTAGGACGCATCATCGCTGGGGAAATCTTTGTCCCGCAAAACGCTCTCGCACCAGATCTGTTCGCCATAGGCACAGAACCCGAACATTCCGTTGCAGTCTCCCGCGGCGTAGTCGGGGACCGTGAGCTCGATCTGCTTTGCGTCAAACCCGTCGATGGCGACGTCCGTCGCTGCGGCGGCGTCGACACCGGGCAGGTTGGCCCACGCCGAGGCGAGGTCGTCAATGGTCGGGCCTACTGGGGGGCTGACCGACTCCCGCTCGGCCGGGGGTCGGTTACCGGCATTCGGTGTATTTCCACCCGGCGTAACGCAATAACTGGTGTGGACGTTGCCGGCCACGTCGATGGCCATCCCGATCGCTGGGTCCCCCTTGATCACCCCATAGCCGGTGTTCTCCCAGCCATCCAGCACGGTGTACGTCACTCGCGTTCCTCGTGAGGAGGTACCGGTCTCCCGCCGGGGTGCGGCAGTGGGCGCTACGGCGGCCGGTTCGACGTCGTCGTCGGACTTCATGGTGTTGACGGCGATTGCGGCCACGCCGACAACCGCAACGATGGCCGCGGCGGCCATCGCCAGGATCCGACGTTTTAGGGTTTCGCTGGTGGGTGAGTCGAGGGACACGACGATCTCCTTCACTGGAACGAGGGGTGCGTCGGGTTCGAGACGAGCGGCGTCGAGTTGGAGCTGAGATCGATCTTCGTGGAGTTCCGACGAGGCGTCCGGGTGAACGAGGCGGGCGCGGTTGTGCGTCCTCGTGAAACGCATCCATGAGGCGGCGTTCGAGTTCGGTGGGCCCATCTGGCTCGTGCGACCCGATGATGCCGATCGCCGCACTGCGAGCCCGTCGATCGCGGTCCGGCTTTCGGCGCGCCCGATGACCTCATCGACCGTGACATCGTCGACGAACGCGTCGAACGCGGCGGTGAGTTGTCTGATCTGCTCATGCATTTCGGTGGGCATCGCTGGCCTCCAGTTCACGTCGTAACCGTTCAATCGCCCGGTTCAAGTAGTCACGGACTGTCGAGGGGTTGATCTCCAACAACCTCGCCACTTCCGCCTGACGCCAGCCGTAGCCGTGCACCAACACGACAACGATCCGCTGCTGGTCCGGCAGCCGTGACAACGCAGGCAACAGCTTCGGCTCGATCTCGGGGAAATCGTTTGCGACTATGGCGGTCAGGCGCGCTGGCATCGGCTTGGGAAGAAAATGACGGGTCGCCGACTGCCCGACTCGGTACAGGTAGCTCACCGGGTGCTCCACGTCAGCCATGCGGTCCCGGTGCTCCCACGCCCAACTCAGCGCATCGACGCACGCCTCACGACCGTCCACGGGACCATACGTCGCGATCAATGCCTGCAGCAGCCGCGGCTTCACCCTGACGGCAAAGGCCTCGAACCCATCACGCTCACGTGCTCGCTGGGCCATTTCCATCAACTGTAAGACCATCCACGAACACGAATCCGCGGCTCCGAATTCGCGCGGGCCACGCGGTGCGTAGGCGTAGCGCCGAACTGCCGATCGGCACGCTGGACATCAGGCACGCGATCGGGCACCCTGAGTATGTGGCCGAGCCGAAACAGCCTTGCCGATGAAGTGCCCGTGCGACGAGATCGAGAGGCTGGACGGCGAGGAAGCGGAAGCGTACGCGAGCGAACACCTGCGACTGATCGAACGAGGGCGCGACAACTTCGAGATGTACCAGTGTGACGCGACCCGATCCAGTTGGATCATGGACTTTCCCCTTGGTCACTGGGCACCCGACCGACGCGGTCGCGTTCGCCTCCGCCGAGAGCCCTTCGACGTGGCCGCACTTCCGATTGGCGCACTAGACCTCGGAAGGTGACGCGCCATATCTGCCGATCGGCTCGGCGTTTAGGAGGCCTCGACGACGGTTGCGTATCGTTGCTGTGCGGCCTGCGCTGAGGTGCCGAGAATGGCGCCGATTCGCTGCCATGACAAGCCGGCGCCCCGGGCCGTGATGACTGTGTCTACGAGTTGTTGCTCGCTGCGGGCGCGGGCGACGACGGCGCGCTGAAGGAGGTATTCCTCGACGGGGATCTCTTCGGCGTGGTCGGGGTCAAAGTTCTCGAAGCGTTTGGCGAGGTCGGCGGCGTGGTCGAGGATGTCTTGGATTGATCTGGGCATGGTGGTCACCTGATGAACTTCGCCCTTGCGGGCATGGCGTGGATGATGAAGTCGATTCCGTCGGCGTGGCTCACGCCGATTTCGAGTAGTTGGCCGGTGCGGCTCGCGCCGAGGAGCATGACGAGATCGTCGAGTTCCAGGACTCTGGTGGGGTGGCGGTAGGCGTGGAGTATGTCGTCGTCGTGGATGCCGTGTTTGCGTGCGCTGGCGACGATCACCGGGTCCACGACGTCAACTTATCTTGATAGACGTCGCGATGCGATACATCCGCACAGATCTGCCGATCGGCTCGGTCGAAGCATCTGCAGGGGCGCCGGTCCTAGCACGCTGCTTCGTGCCCGAGCGGTGATCAACGTCGATCACGGAGTTACCACGACAGTGCAGGCCCACTCGAAGAGCTCTCGATCCCTCGCGCTTGATCTGCCGTCTCCGACTGAGCGGCGGGCGACTCGCCGTACGGTACGAACAATGACTATCACCCGATCGGCTCGCGTCCGCTCCGCCGCACGAGTCGTCCTCGGTGGCGCGCTCATCATCGCCGGGCTCGGCCACCTGACGTTTGCCCGCACCGACTTCCAGGCCCAGGTACCCGATTGGGTCGGGATCGACAAGAACGTGGTGGTGATCTTGTCCGGCCTCGTCGAGATCTCGCTCGGTACAGCGTTGATCGTCGTACGACGCCGTCGATCCATGCTCGGCCTCGCGGCGGGTCTCTTCTTCATCGTCGTGTTCCCGGGCAACATCAGTCAGTTCATCGATGGCCACGATGCGTTCGGCTTGAACTCCGATGCTGCGAGACGCAACCGCCTGTTCTTCCAGCCCGTGCTCGTCGCTTGGGCGTGGTGGTCCACGAACGCCTTTGCCCTCCTCCACAGGAGCCGGAGCTTGAGATGAGCGAAAACACGAATGGACGGCGCAGAACTGCCGCTCGGTGTGCGTCGATATCTCCACCCGAAACATTTGTGCGCGCGCATAGACGCTCCGCGCCTTTGTTCGCTCACGCTCATCGAGAAACTGGCAACGCAGGGCGCGAAGTGGGCCGTATTGGCCCATTTCGGTGCCAGCGGTGATGAAGGCAGACGCGCCAGAACTGCCGATCGGCACTCCTCCCGACGCCGTTTCCCGAGCTAGGTCGATAAAGGCAAGTGGCGTCGTTCGCGCACGGTGTCTTGTGCGCGTGATCGTGCTTGCATCGCCGAGCCGGAGCGGGCATGCGCTCGTGGATCAAAGCACCGGGTGCGGCGCCTCGCAGCAACCTGTGACGCACTCGCGATTCCCTTGCGGATCGAGAACGAGCGGCTCATCTTGACACCGGAGGAACCGGGCGACGCGGCGTGGCTCACGGAGTTGCTGAACGCTCGGGGACCGGGCACGTTCACTGTTGCGGACGCGCTCGAGCGGATCGCCGTCATGACGGAGACGATCAAGACCACGGGCATCGGAGCGCTGGTGCTCCGCAAGCGACCCGATGGCGAAGCCTTTGGGATACACCGCAGTCGTCGTTGGGCGTTGCTCGCTTGATGAGCCTGAGCTTGCGTATGAGCTGCTGCCTCGCAGTCATGGGCACGGGTACGCGACCGAAGCTGCTCGAGCGCTGCTCGACGCCGCGTTCGATACGGGTCGGTGTCGAATCTGGGCGACCATTGGGTCCTGGAACGCACCGTCGCTTCGGGTGGCGGAGAAGCTGGGCTTCCGTCTCGACCACTGCACAACGGACGTCGATCGGGAGGTGGTCTGGATGGTCTGCGACCGCTGACTGGCACACCCATAACTGCTGTTTTCACCGGCCGGCCCTGCGATATCGTCGTCCTGCGCTCTCCGTTCGGAGCGCACGATATGTGCGGATCGCGTATCCCGGCGGGCGCGGATCGACAGTTATGTCGCGATGCCGCCCGGACGCTCGGGTGGCTGAAGTGACCCGTCATCGTCTGGTCGCCATCCCAATCGCCAGAGCTTCTCAACAGTGATGCGATACGACGGAAGTGACTCGGTCGACCGCGGGTGGACCTCCTCAAATAGGTCCCGCGGCACCCCACACATGACGAACACTCGTACATCGCTCTCCGCAAGGCGATCGAACTTCCACTGCTGAGTCTGAACGTCATCCCAGTCGTCGGGCATCCCTCATCCTTGCGCGTCCGTCGGCGCCGAGCGACTGGCAGATCTGGGCGGTCAGGGCGCGATGCGCTCGACGGTGGTGACGCGGTCGATCGTTCGGTCGAACGATGCGACACGTCCGATGCCCGTGCTCTCCGCGCAGGCCACAAGGTACGCCTCGGCGAAGTCGAGACGCTCGACCTCGTGCACCTCGATCGCACGAAGCAGCAACGCCGGGTCGACCGTGATCATTGAGCGCATCGCGACAAGCGACCGCATCGCTTCAGCGACCTGTTCTCGAGAGGTCTTGTAGAACGACTCGAGGACATAGATGGTCTCGGCGACGACCAGGTCAGCGAGGTACAGCTCGGACTCCGCGGCAAGAAACGCGGACGCGCGTTCTGCCATCGCAGGCGGGTCACCGGTGAGATGTCGGACGAGTACGTTCGTGTCGACGAACGCTGTCATCGACGACCGTCAGCGCGGGCGGCTCGCGTCTTGCGGACCACGTCATCCCACGCGGCGTTGCGTCGCGATGCTGGCACCTTGATGCTGCCGGCAAGGGACAGGAAGTCTGGGGTGCGTGCCAGCACCGCTCGGCTGCCTTCGACACGGAACACGACGTTGTCCCCCTCGCCGATCCCGAGCGCATCGCGTACTGCCTTAGGCACGGTCACCTGGCCCTTCGAGCTCATCCTTGCTGCGATCTCCACGTCAAGCCTCCTTACTTACGGTGGAAGGTAAGGATAGCTGACTGAAGCACGCCGATCAACCAGGCAGGCTCAGCGAGCGACAACTGAAAATGCGCGGCGCTACCGTCGGAGCGATACTCCGACGTTGCAGGACCACCGCCGGATCTCCACTACCCTCGACTTCTACGCCCACGCGACCCCAAGCGGCGACCGCTTCGCCGCCGAAACCTTGCGCCACAAACTCAGCCGATGAGGGCCGCGACAACATCAACGGCTTCCCATTCCCGCCGAATGTGATGACGGCCGACCCGTCCTCCGGAGTGAAGGCCACACGACACAGTCAATCACCGCTCACCTACACAAGGAGTGTGCGGTCGGGCTGTGCTCCGCCGAGCCGCCTACTGCGTGCCGATATCGGGCGCCCCAGAACAACCCCTCCGTTAGGGTGCCGACGCCTGGTCGAGCCGGTGTGGCGACCGCGGTAGCGTGGCGGCGTCGCAGTGTGTGCGGCAACGCTGGAGGGAGGAAGCATCGTGTCCGAGTACGACCCGATCGGGTCTGATGAAGTCCAGGTGACCCCGGAACAGGCTTCCTACGCGAAACAGCGTGTCGACGAGCTGATGCGACCGCTGCAAGACGCCGACGTGGACGGATCCATCCCGCGGCAGCTCGACTGGCTGCGCGACGACCTCGTGATGGTGTATCAACGAGCGATCGTCGACAACACGTGGAGCCAGCTGGAGGCCGACATGGTTCAGTGGCTCCCATGGGCGGCTGGGCAGCTCGGCACGCCTCGCCGACGCGCCGTGTTCGGAGAGCTCCTGATGAACACCGGCGAAGGCGACGTGTGGGCCTGGCTGACCCGATGGCAGGGGCTTCGCCCCATGGATGTCGGGGAAGACCCGAACGTGCTGAACGCGTGGGAGAGCGGGGCTTTGGATCCCAGTGCTCCCGCGACCGATGGCGACCAGGGCGCGGCTGTCGACGCCGGCGAGAACTCGTATCAGGACGACGAGCCGAGCGAACAGGTCTACACGAAGTACGACGAGCCGAGCGAACAGGTCTACACGAAGTACGACGAAGACGACTAGCTGGGTGAAGCCCTGTAGTCATGAAGGTGAGATGGGACCGGGTAATCAGGTACAGGTACCAGCGCGATGACGATGTTTCTGGCGACAAGCTCAACTTGGTGATCTTGGAGATTTCATGGCGCACCGGATCACAGCTGATACCGCCGCCAACCGTCGAGTTTGATGATCGGGAAGCAGGGGTGGCGGTTAATCGCTTGCTCGGCGAGGAAGATGACACCCTCTGATGACTCTTGCAATGGCGTCGTGCTGGGTCGAACTCTGGCCGATTATTCCTAACCCACGGTCCACGCGCGTGACTGTCATCGATCGGGGCTGCGAGTGACACCGTCTCGTGTGCCGGAGACAACGAGGATGGCACCTGCGGTTGCCGCGGACAGCACGCCCCGGAAGAGATCTCGACCGGTCCGGGTGGCTGCCTTCAGCGCGAACAGATGAACCAGCGAGGCGCCGAACAGCAGCAGCCACGCCGTGTTGCGGGCGGGACCACGGGCAACATGACCGAGCAACAACACGTTCCAGAGGATGTGTCCGGAGAACGCCCAGTCAAAAGCGAGCGCGATCGGACTGACAACACCTGCGGCAGCGAACGTCAACCACCAGTGAGGCGTGAGTTCTCGCCGCACCTCGACGAGGTACGGCGCAGCGATGCCGAACAACGGGAAGGCGTGCCAATACAGCGCCGTTCGCGGCGGGATGACGAGGGCAAAGGCGCCGCCGAGGGCCACGGTCGAGCCGAGCACAACCAGCCACCTCGGTCCGCGCGCCCCGTCGTCACCCGTCGACGACAGAATTGTCGAGCCGCCACTCCGACCAGCCTTTCCTGGATCCATCCGTATTCGAGGCCGCACGTTCAGCGACCGTAACCGTTCGGCGCCCGACGTGTATTGCGACAAGCAGTTCGAACGGTACGTCGATGAACGCAACGCATATCACGCAAGCCGAACATCGTCTCGCGCTACGCAGAGGCCAGGTACGAACGCGCTTCTGGCGCTGTTGTCTACGGGAGCAGTTGGCCGACGAGCGCTTCGGCGAGCCATCGCTCGTACCGCTCCGGAGACCATGCACGGTCGATGACGAACAGGTGGAAGAGCTCCGGAGAGGCGAGGGCGTGGATGACGTCGCCGGCGTCCCGCGCGCGCAGGCCGGCGCGCAGTGCCTTCGTTCGCACCAGCGCCGTGGCGACGCGCCCCTGGCCCTCCTGGCGTTGCCGCGTCAGCTCGTCGAGGATCGCTGCGGCATCCGTGTCGGAGCTGGCAGCGCTCACGAGGATGCGGTAGATCGGTGCAGTCCTGGTGTTGATGTCGACGCTGACAGCTGCGAGCCGTGCGAGAGAGTCCTCCGGGCGCGTCGCGTCCAGGAGTGAGCGCACGTGACTCCGTTCCGCGACCGGAGCCGGCTCGTCGTCGCCGGCGACCGATCTGTCGAGGAGGGCCTTGAGGATGCCCTTCTTTGATGAGAACAGCCGATAGACCGTGGCCTGCGGGATCTCGGACGCGACGCAGATCCCCTCAATGGTCGTCGCGCCGAATCCGCGCTCGAGGAAGAGGGTGCGGGCGGCATCGAGCACCGCCCGGCGTGCCAACCGTGTCCGCGCCTGCGGCGCTCGCAACCTCTCGTCTGCCATAGATTGGATCGAGCTACTTGCGTCGCCTGGCGGCCGCTCGGCCGACATTGAGATCGACGGCCGCTCGGATCAGGGCCTTGAACGTCAGCTCGTCGAGCTTCGAACCCTCGACGATGTCGATCGCACGCCTCGTGCCCGCATCGAGGCTGGAGTTGAACAGGCGGTCGGGGTCGTCGAGTGACGCTCCGTGCATGAACGTGACCTTCACCTTGTCCTTGTAGATCTCACCGGTGCAGATGATGCCGTCGTGCGACCACGTGGGGACGCCCGCCGGGTTCGACGCCTTGGCCCACTTCGCCTCCTCGGCGACGTCGGTGTCGGTCTCCTCGATGAGCACGCGGATCCGGTCCAGCGTGTCGTGACGCCAATCGATGCCGGTCATGTCAGGCTCGCGGTATCGCTCGGCAGGGCAGCGAAGTCGCGCTGCACCTTTCGGTACCACTTCATGCCCGAGACTGGGCGCCGCCACCGAGCCTTCATGTCGCGCTGCGCAGGCTCGTGATCACTTCTCCCATCCGAAACCGCGTCACGGAGGTGACGGTCCTGGGCCTTGATGATCTCGTTCGCGTTCTCGCCGACGAGGGCGAGCTCACACGCTCCTCCGAGTTGGCTGCAGGTCATCGTCTTCATGGCTTGTCTCCTTGGTTGCGCCTTGATATTGAGAGTGAGTCTCTCATATTGAGAGTATCGCTGTCAATAGCGGAAGACCGGGGGATGTCTGGTCACCGGAGCCTCTGTGAACCGACGACGACTGCACGAGCAGCTCTGGCGAGCTGCCAATGCCGGCCGCGGAGCTCCGCACAGAACGCGCGACGCAGAACGACGCCCGTGCCCGGACTCGACAAGGCGTCAGAACGGCGCGTATGACCCGGCGGGAGGTACGTCAGCGATCTTGTAGAGATCGTCGATGGGCGCGCTCCGCGCCGTGTTGAGAATTGCCTCGCAACCGCGGTCGAGATTCTGTTGAACAATCGCCAGAAGTTCCATGGCGAGGCGCGGACCGAGGGTGACGAAGTCGTTGGGGAGTTGCAGGCTCATGTAGAGGACGCCAAGTCCGACGACGGCACGCGGCTGTCCCGGTGGCGCGAGCTGTACGAGCACTCGTGCCTGTTGTGCCTCGTTGACGCGATGTGCGACATGTTGGTCGGCGAGGTTGATCATCTTTCTGTGGTAGTCAGCCAATTCAGCGTCGAGAGAGTCAATCCATTCGTCCGGAATACGGAATCGTGTCTGCTTCTTGCCGGCATGTGCCTTGCCTTTCGCGAAGCAACGGCGGTAGGCGATCGTGGCCGCCTGCCACAGTGCGCTGACCCTTACATTCACGTTCGGGTGGGTTGAATTTTCGATTCCCGCGAGCTCGTCGATCGCAGCGACGACGAACGACAGGTCGTGAGCGATTGACGTCAGATCGGCAACGATCGCTGAATTGGGACTGTTGACAGCGAATTGAGGTAGCGGAGTGGGTCCGTCGTCGTTCACGTCGCCACTGTTCACCTCGCCAAGGTTACGTCACCGACCGAGACGGACATTTCGACTGTCTCAGTCAGATTCGACAGTCTCAGCGTGTCCCGCGCAATGTGTCGGTGTCGGTGAAGGTGACGGTCACTTCCGCTCCGAGCGCGTTGGCGATGCGGTCGAGGGTGGGCAAGCTCGGGGAGATGCGACCGCCTTCGAGGCGGGCAATCGCGGATTGGGTGGTGCCGACGAGCTCGGCGAGCTGGCGTTGGCTGAGACCCTTTTTCTCGCGCAGGGAGCGGATCTCTGACGCCAGCCGGATAGCGCGTCCGGCGCGTTCGTAGCCGTGTCGGCGTTCGTCGCTGTCGGCCCGGCGGGCTTTGATCTCGGTCCAACTGGTTGTCGTCATGGTTGTTCCTCTCTGGAGCTGAGGTGGCCTTCGTCGTTGCAATGTTGCATCGCGCGTCGGGCTCGTTCGATTTCGGTTCGTTCTCTCGGTTTGGTCTTGGTGAACACCGTCAGCAGGACGATGATTCGTCCGGTTGCGATGTAGTAGCTGATGCGGGTGGGTTGCCGGCCGAGGTAGAAGCGCAGCTCGCGGAGCTTGCCGTCGAGTTGGCGAGTGAACGGTTCGCTCAGTAAAACGCCTTGATCGGCGAGCAGGTCGATGTAGCGTTCGGCTTGACCGAACTCGTCGTCGGTGAGCGTGTCGAGCCAATTGGTGACTTCGGGTTCGAGTTCGACCGCGCCCCAAGCCATAGCAGCGATGCTATCACCCGCCATTCGTGACCACCTTCGGGTTGGTAGGGATCCCCGGCTCGGGTGAGTAGCCGCTTCTCTCTGGCGTACGATGGTAGACCGGTATACGGAATGGGCGGGCTGGGCGGACTGGGCGGACGAATCGGCGGACAGGAGACCATGGCAGGGGACTGGGACGGACTCAGCGGACGGTTCTCTTCACCTTTTTTTTGCCAAGGTGAGGGTCGCGGGTTCGAATCCCGTCGTCCGCTCTCTGTAAGCCCTGGTCAGAGTCACTATCCGACGTTGCTGTCGTTCGTTGGGCTGCCCATCATGCCCATCATCTGCCCATCGACTTGACACGCGCTGAGGATCAAGGTGACGAGCCGACCGACGGCGGTCTTCGTCTTCAAGTCACCCGCGACGGGACCGCTAGGGCGTCAGGGACCTTTCGGCTATTGCGGCTCGAGGCCGTCGTCGAGTTTGATGCCGGTTGCCTCGTAGACCAGGTCGGCCTCACGAGCTTGGTGCTGTCTGAATCGGCGGGTGATGGTCGCGAGGCGGTCTCTGACGTCGGCGGGATCGATGTCGATATCTGGGTCTGGCTCGATCTGTTCTCGTAGCGATGCCACAGCGACTGCAAGGTCAAGGAGCTCTTGCCGCAGCTTTTGGATTCTGATGGTGTAGCTGGGGTCGCTGAGGGCTAGCTCGGCGAGCAAGTCGATCGAGTCGTCGTGGTGTGAGTGGAGTTGGGCGTCGAGTGCGTGTTTGAGCGCGTCGACGGCGACGGTGACTCGATGGATCCAGGTCCTGTGTCGTCGCGGCGCTGGGGAGTTGAGGGCGTATTCGAGGACGTGCAATGCGTGGAGAGCGATTCGGCGTTGCGACCGTACCCGCGATGCGTTGTCGGTGAGGCCACCGACAACCGCCGGCGGCGGGTACTGTTCGGACACGGTCGTCTCGCAGTCCCGGTCTTCTACTTGATCCGACGCCTTGTCGGCGGCGATGGAAACCCTCTGCCGTCGCTACCCGCCAACATACGGAGGACGTGGCGCCTGGTGCGCGTTGTTGCCCGCTGCGGCGCAGGTCGCCATCGGGCGGG
>JAYTZE010000623.1:0-2867 GCA_043742385.1 Ilumatobacteraceae bacterium | reverse complement strand
GTGTCGCCGCATGCCGACAGCAACGCGGCGCCGATCACGCAGAGCAGAAGACGTCGCACGACGGCACGCTAGTCGCCATAGCCTGGCAATTCCATGCGCACCAGGACGTTGCTGTTGCTCGCGATCGGATGTGGACTCGTCATTCTCCTGGCCGGTGGTATTCAGCTGTTGCGAGTTGGGGGTCAGCAAGAAACGTCGACGTTGCTGGTCATCGACGAGCCGGGCAAGGCAGGCGATGTGACGGTGGAGTTGGTCTCGTCGTCGATCGAGGCGTCGCAACTTGTTGCGGTGGTGCGAGTCGGCGGAACTGACGACCCCGACGGGCTCGACGGTTTCACACTCGTCGGTCCGGGCAAGGTCGTGGCCGTGACGTCGTCGACATGCGACGGGATCACCGTCGCTGCCATCGACTGCACCCTGCGGTTCACGACGAGTGATTTGCAGGGCACGGCTCGGCAACTGATCTTCCATCGAGCCGACGATCAACTGCGGTGGGTGCTCGCTCAGGGCGGCTAGGCGCTACCGTGACCATCGAATTTGAAGCCAACCTTCTGGCCCGACCGACCGACCCAACGGAGCAACCATGGAGCCCGCAACCGAATTCGACCTCGTCGTGATCGGCGGTGGTCCCGGCGGATACGGGGCAGCCCTGTACGCCACATCTGCCGGCTTGAAGGTCGCCCTCGTCGAGATGGCCGAGATCGGCGGAACCTGCCTCAACCGCGGCTGCATTCCTGCCAAGGCGTTCCTCGAAACAGCGGCAGTGCAGCGCCACGTTGCTCACGCCGCGGAATTCGGGATCGAGTCGAGTGCCCCTATCGTGAATTTTGTCACGGCGCAGGCTCGCAAGCAGAAGATCGTCGACGGGATCGTCAAGAGTCTCACCGGTTTCATGAAGTCGAAGAAGATCACCGTCTTCGAAGGCATCGGCACGCTCGGGGCCGATCGCACAGTCACCGTCACAGGCTCAGACGGCGTCACGACCGTGCGCGGCGCCAGTGTCGTTCTGGCCGCCGGTTCGGTGCCACGAACGATCCCTGGTTTCGAGCCATCGGGTCCGGTCATGACCAGCGACGAAGTGTTGATGCTCGACTATGTACCGGCCCGCGTTGCCGTGATCGGTGGCGGCGCCATTGGCTGCGAGTTCGCCAGCACGTTCGCCGACCTCGGTTCGCAAGTCACGATCCTCGAGGGCTTGCCCAAGATCCTTCCCGGGCTCGACAGCGATGTTGCCAACGTCGTGGTGCGTAGCTTCAAGAAGAAGAAAATCGACATCCGCACCAGTGTCAAGGTGATGGGCCACACGCCAATCGCAGCCGGCGGCACCACGGTTCACTGTGTCACTGGGGATGGTGGCGAGGTCGAGAATCTCGAAGTCGACGTCGTCGTCGTCAGCGTCGGCCGCCGCCCGTTCGCCGACAAGCTCGGTTTGTCGGGCACGGCCGTCAAGGTCACCGATCGCGGGTTCATCGAAGTCGACGAGTATTGCCGCACCGGTGAGCCGGGTGTGTATGCGATCGGCGACATCATCGACACGCCGCAGCTGGCGCACGTCGGCTACGCAGAGGCCATTCTGGTGACCAAGCACATCCTCGGCGAGCACCCCAACCCCGTTGCATACGACCGGGTGCCGTGGGCGATCTATTGCCATCCCGAGGTTGCCTTCTCCGGACCCAGTGAAGAGGCAGCGCGCGAAGCGGGTCACGATGTCGTGGTGGCCAAGCATCAGTTTCGGGCGAACAGTCGGGCGCAGATCCTCGGCGAACTCGACGGCCTCGTAAAGATCATCGCCAAGAAGCAGGCCGATGGCACCGCAGGGCAGATCCTGGGTGTACACATGGTCGGCCCGTGGGTCACCGAGCAGTTGAGCGGTGGCTACCTGGCCGTCAACTGGGAAGCTACTGCTGCCGAAGTTGCCGAGTTCATTCAGCCGCACCCCAGCCTGACGGAGCTGTTCGGTGAAACCGTATTGTCGCTCACGGGCCGCAGCCTGAACGCCTGATCCGATCGAAGAGAGAGACCACACCATGGCCGATGTCACGTTGCCGCAACTCGGTGAAACCGTCACCGAGGGCACGATTACCCGCTGGTTCAAAAAGGTTGGCGAGAGTGTCGCGGCCGACGAACCGCTGTTCGAAGTCAGCACCGACAAAGTCGACACCGAGGTGCCGTCGCCAATCGCCGGCACGGTGACCGAGATCCGCGCCCAAGAAGGCGACACGGTGCCGGTCGGTGCCGTGATCGCTGTAGTTGGAGAGGCCGCCGGATCACCCGCTGCGGCGCCCGCCGAACCCGCGCCTGCTGCTGAAGTCCCAGCGGCGCCTGCGCTGCCGCCCAAGACTCCCGCACCCGATGCAGAGCCGGCGCCCGCTGCCGAAGTGCCGGCGCCACCAGCCCCGGCGCCCGCTGCCGAAGTGCCGGCGCCACCAGCCCCAGCAACACCGCCGCCCGACGCACCTGCCCCTGCCCCTGCAAACGAAGCGCCAGCCGCGCCGGCAGTTGTCGAGGTGCCTTCCGACAATCGACTGCTCTCGCCAGTCGTTCGCCGTCTCGTGGCCGAGCACAACATCAACGTCGACCTCCTCGCGGGCACCGGCCCCGGCGGGCGAATCACGCGCGACGACGTGCTCGACCACATCGACACAGTGGCCACACAGCCCAAAGCCGCGCCGACACCCCCGCCTGCCGCTGACGCATCGCCTCCCGCTCCCGCGCCCGCGACACCCATCGAACTCGCGCTCCCGCCCGGGACCGTCGTTCGGTTCCCCGCCGATACCCGCCCGGAACTCATCGTCGCGATTCTTCGCGGGCTGGAGGAGCGACCGTGCAGACCGTCCCGCCCACCACCAAGCTCTGGTTCGCGGCCG